>JAYTWO010000064.1:0-3268 GCA_043743415.1 Planctomycetota bacterium | reverse complement strand
CGTCCCCGAAAGGAGTGGACAACTATGAACGATCACCTCACTCACCACGCGACGCCCACCACCGAGTGAAATTCAACCCACCACGAACGCACAGAGACTGAGAGGGACGGGCTGGATCGCCCATCCTACGACACCCATGACCACCATTACCTCACCACCGCCCTCCCCCGTTCGAGCCGTCACTGGTCCGTCGATCTTGAAGCTGCGCGTGCTGGATGCGAAGGACCAGTCGACGGCCCTCAAGCTCTGGCACGAACTCGAACAGCGAATCGGGTCCGCCCCACTGATGGCCAGCGAAGCCTGGACCCGCACCTGGCTGGCGAACTACGGAGAGACCGTGCGCTATCGGTTCCTGCTCGCTGAAGACAAGGGCCAGCTGCGCGGCATCTGCCTCTACACCGAAAGCTCGGAGCGCAAGGCCCCGCTGCTCTCACTGCAAACCCGCCACCTCGGCACAGCGGGCGATCCGGTCAGCGAAAGCGTGGTTGTTGAATACAACAGCTTCCTCGTGGAGCCGAACTTTCGGCCCGCGTTCATTGACGCCATCTCGCACTGGCTGCTCACTCAATCGAGTGGTGACATCGTTCAACTCGATGGGTTCACCCGCGAAGACGCACAGGCACTCACTGCCCATTGGCCCATCGTTGAGGTCCGCGAGCGCGAGTCAAAATACCTCGACCTCTCTGTGATCCGCACCAAGGGGGGAGAACTAATCGACACTCTCGGTCGCAGCACGCGGGCCAACTTGCGGAAGAGGCTGCGCGAGTACGGCGACCTGCATCTCGAATGGGCCGAGACGCTCGAGGCCGCGGACGACATCTTCAACGAGTTGATCGAACTCCATCAGGCGCGGTGGCAAGCCGACGGTCAGCCGGGTGCCTTCGCCAGCCCCCGGTTCGCGTCGTTCCAGCGAGCCTTGCTCACCGAACTGTTCCCACAGCGGCGCTGCGTGGCTTTCCGCGTGCGACACCAGGGAGCCACGGTCGGGTGTCTGTTTCTGCTCGTCGATCGCGGGCGGATGCTCGACTACCTGTCAGGTCTGGCGTCGTTCGACCAGAAGCCCAGCCCCGGTTTGGTCGCTCACTATCTGTGTCAGTGCGAAGCCTTGAAGCGAGGCTATACCGCCTACGACTTCCTCGTTGGCGACAAGCGGCACAAGGACAACCTCTCGACCCATTGTCAGGTGCTCACGTGGACCCGGCTCGTGCGGCCCACGCTCAAGAACCGGCTCGTGGATGCCCTGACCCAACTCAAGCGTCGACTGCGACCGCTGCCACCAGACACTGTCACACCGATCCCAACGACGACCTCTTCGAATCCCGTGGAGCAGGAATAAACATGCCCCTTACCATTCCCCAACCTGTCCCTCCGATCACGACCGCCACTCGCGATTCGAGCGGCGATCGCTTTCGCATCTGCCATGTCAGCATGACGCTGCTGACTGGTGGGCTGGAGCGGTTACTCGTCGAGTTTGGACGGTGTCACGATGCGAACCGGTTCGATCTGCGGTTCGTCTCACTCAGCGAACTCGGACCGCCCGCCGAGGATCTCCGCCGCATGGGGTTCTCGGTCGAGACGGTCGACCTCCCCGGGCGAGGCAAGCTCGCCGCCCTCCGCAGCCTGCGAAATCGGCTGCAGCGCGACCGCGTCGACATCGTGCATACGCACAATACATACGCTCACTTCTACGGTTCGGTCGCTGCCTCATGGGCCGGAGTGAAGTCGGTCATCAACAGCCAGCACGGTCGCGGTTGCGGTCCAAAAGCTAAGGACAAGCTGCTGTTTCGATTGGCCAACCTGAAGGCATCGCGAGTCGTCGGCGTCTCTGAAGACGCAGCTGCTCTCTGTCGCGGCGAAGACCCGTGGGCGGCGAGCAAGACCTCGGTGATCTGGAATGGGATCGATACTTCGCGGTTCGAGTTTCGGGGTCCGGCGGCGGCTCCAGTGGCCATCTCGGTCGCTCGGCTCTCGCCAGAGAAAGACTTCCCGACGCTGCTGCAGGCGACTGCAATCGTGGCTCGCCTCGTGCCCGAGTTCAAGCTGATGATGATCGGCAACGGAGCTGAACGGGCCAAGCTGGAAGCCCTCACGAAGTCACTGGGGATCGAGGCCCATGTCGAGTTCCTCGGCGAGCGATCCGATGTTCCGGAGTTGCTGGCGAAGGCGGGGTTCTTTGTTTCGTCGTCGAAGACTGAGGGTATCTCGTTGACCATTCTCGAAGCGATGGCAGTCGGACTGCCGGTCGTCACGACGCGCGTTGGCGGCAATCCGGAGATCGTGCTGGAAGGGAAGACCGGCTACCTCGTCCCTGACCAGAACCCCGATGCCCTCGCCGCCGCGATGCTCCAGATGCTGGCGCAGCGTGACATCTGGCCCGCGATGGGGGAACTCGGACGACAGCGGGTCGAGCAGCAGTTCGAGATTCGCACGATGGTTCGGCAGTACGAGGAGCTGTACTCCGAGGTACTCGGAAGTCGCACACGACCGTAGTACGGGCCCATTTGGCCCGTCCATCCAGCAGCGAGCACAACGACTGAATTCGAGAGCAGACCGATCACAAGACGGACGGGCAAATGTGCCCGTCCTACGAGACCACCATGACTCAACCCACCACCACCCGACTGCGAATGGCCCTCATCGGCTGTGGCCAGATCGCGGACGCCCATCTGCAAGAGGCCGCGAAGGTCGCCTCGGTGGAGGTCGTCGCCGTGTGCGATATGCACCTCGATCTGGCGAAGCAAGCTGCCGCTCGCTTCCGCATCCCCGGCATCTACGACAACCTCGACCGCATGCTGGCCGAGGTGAAGCCCGATGTCGTTCACATCACCACCCCCGCGCACACGCATGGGCCACTGACACTCAAGGCCCTCGCCGCTGGTTGCCACGTCTACGTCGAGAAGCCCTTTACGCTCGATGCCCACGAAGCCGACAACGTCATCGCTGTCGCCGAAGAGCACGGGAAAACCCTGTGCGTGGGGCATGACCAACTTTTCGACCCGACGTGGCTCGATTGCCGGTCGCGTATTGCAGCTGGTCAGATCGGGACGGTGAAACACATCGAGTCGACGCTCGGCTATCCGATCTCCGGTCAGTTCGGGGCCGCGGCAACCTCGTCGCAGAAAGCGCGCTGCCGCTTCCGGGAATCGGAAGCGTCGGCGGCTTCGGCGGACGGAAAAGCGACACGCACACGTTCTTTAGCTACACGAGTTTCACGGAACCCGGCGCGATCTACCGACTCGATATCACGAAAGGCACGAGCGCCATCTGG
>JAYTWO010000063.1:0-6955 GCA_043743415.1 Planctomycetota bacterium | reverse complement strand
TCGCGGCGAACGACCCTTCGCGCAGATCAAACACCACTTCGGCATGCGCCAGTTCCTGCTGCGCGGCCTGGAGAAAGTTCGCGTCGAATGGACCTGGGTGGTCAACGCCTTCAACCTCCGAACCCTCATGACCCTGATGCAACCCCGACCCGGACCCGCCCCCCCCACCCATCAACGCTGTCCCCTGACCCCTGCCAAAAAATACCCCCCCCCCGGCCCCCTCACGCGCCGGGGTTGGGGGAAAACTACAAACGATCAACAACCCCGCCAGAAAAACAACAGGCCGGTAAGGCAAGCGGGCGAAAATGGTCTCCCCGCCACCCCCGCTTGTGGGGGTGGTTTCCCTCCGTCCGCCTTCGGCTGCTCCAACGTGAACAGCCGCCAGTTCTCGGGATCAGTGATCTCAAGCGGTGCCGGAACATCCGCACCCTGCACCTCGGGGTTCTCCGCCAGCACCCGCATGCCGGGCCAGATCTCTTCAATCGGACGGGTAATAAGTAGTTGCGAACCGGGTGAGGTCAGGGACACCGGCGAGGTCACCGCTGCCGAGGCCTCCGGCTGCCCGCCTCCCGAGCCGGGGGGCGTCGCCTTCCACAGACTGAACGCACTCAGCGCCAGACACACCGTCCACACACACGCCATCAACCACCCGCGACGCGACTTCAAGAGCGGTTCGCCCAATCGCTCACTCCCCGCCCTTCCGCCGGGTGATGAGTAAGTCGTGAACCGAGTGTCTGCGGCGCGTGATGTCATCGGTGGACTTACGCAAAGGGGTTGTTGGGAAGGAGGTTGCGAACGGTCGCTCCCATGGACTTTAAGTCTTCTGTTTCCAATATCTCTCGTGTTAGCACGACCAGGACACCCGCGCGGCGAGCCACCCTCCGCAGCCCCCCCCAAGAAGAAGGCCGCCGACCGCCGCGACATGATCCAATACCCCGACTTCATCCAGAAACACTGGCAAATCGGCAGCGGCCCGACCGCGTCCCGCTGCAAGACCTCGACCAGCCGTCTCAAGGGCCGCGGCCGCCGCTGGGACATGCCCACCGCCGAATCCACCGCCGCCCTGACCACCCTGCCAGACAGCTGCCAATGGCACTTCGATTGGCCAATCCCAGGACTGGCCAAGATTTCGGGCTGCCAGGGATCGTGGGCAGACCCGGCTTCCAGCCTGTCGTGTGCATTCGCCCATTGGCGGTATCCCACGAAACGCGAGTCGCGGAGCGACATCGCCTACGTCACTCGGTCGCTCCGCGAAAGTACGCCCTTTCGCAGGGCAGAAGTCTCACGACTTCTGCTACACCCCAATGATCGGCTCGGCCCCTTGGGCGAAATGCACTGGGCGGTTGGCACTGGTGTAGAGCGGGGTCGCGCGGTCGATGCCGAGTTTCTCGTACACGGTCGAGGCGTAGTTCTCGGGCGTATACGGCGCGTCGAGGACGTTCCCGCCCTCCTCATCCGTCTGGCCGATGACTTGCCCGCCGGGCACTCCCGCTCCGGCCAGGACGATTGAGTAGGCGTTCGTCCAGTGGTCGCGGCCCTGGAACTTATTGAGTCGCGGCGTCCGACCGAACTCGGTGACAAAGCAGACCAGCGTGTCGGCCAGCAGCCCACGCTGGTCGAGATCGGTGATGAGTCCCGCGTAGGCGTGGTCGGTACTCCCCATCATGACCCAGTGGCCGATCCCGTACCGGCCCTCGCCGCCCGCTTTGTCCCGCACGGTGCCGCAAGAGGCCGATGTATAGATCAAATCGTGGTGGTCCCAGTTCAGGTTCGTCCCGCCCGGCACATCCGGCGTCAGCGGCCAGCGGGTGTCGACCGTTACGAACCGCACCCCCGCCTCGATCAGCTTCCGCCCCACGAGGTAGCACGCCCCGCGATGCCCCTTCCCGTATAACTCCCGCGTCTCGGGCGTCTCGTTCGCGAGGTTAAACACCTGATCCACGCGTGAGCTGGTCAGCGTGTCGAACGCCTGCTCGTAAAACCGCTCCATCCCGGCGACTTCGTTTCCGCGCGAGAACCCCACATCGAGAGCGTGCAGCATCTGCCGTCGCCCTTCGAAGCGCAAACCGGTATTGGCCGACAGCGGCAGCAGGTCGGCCACCTTCCACTTCGGGTCGGAGACATCCTGGCCTCCCGTCTTAAACACTCGCGACGCTGCGGGCAAGAACCCGGTCCGCGTCGAGCTATGCTGTTCGTCGTTCCCCGGCACCATCACATACGGCGGCAACTCCCGACACGCACTGCCCAGCAGCTTCGTCGCGATGCAGCCGATGTCCGGCATCTCCATTGGGCTGCTGGGATGCGACCCGGACAATATGTACTGCGTCCCATCGGGGTGCCCGTTGGCCCCGCCCTTTGAATGCCACATCGATCGCACGACCGTCAGCTTGTCCGCCACGCGCGAGGTACGAGTCAACAGATCGGTGAACTGCATCCCCGGCACGTTGGTCGCAATCGGGCGATGAGGGCTGCGATGATCGACCGGGGCGTTGGGCTTGGGATCCCAGGTGTCGATGTGCGAGAGCCCGCCCTGCTCCAGAATCACGAGGACGTTTTTGGCGGCCGCTGGCCCCGTCGACGCGGAAGCGGCCATCGCCTCCGCGGCCAGCCACTGCGGCAACGACATCCCCAACACGCCCGCTGCTCCGATCTGGAGCGCCCGCCGCCGGGAGAGGGGCCAAGCAGCCCGTGAGTTCAGTTTTCCGAAAGCCACCCGTCAAAGCTCCTGTGGGATGTCCGTTGCAGGACACGCATTCACATCGGTTGATATTGAGTGTAATCGGTTGCCGGGCTGACACAAGGGCAATCGCTTTGTCGGGTCTGTTGGCCGATATCTGAATCTGAATGAAATGGCCGTTCGGACCAGGGCACGGGGGCTCGCTGGGGTACTGGCAGGGTGGGCGGCGATTGACAGTTGCCTCCTCTGGGGTAGACTCAAATCCACTGAAGTCCTCTCCTGTCCCAGTTCGGACGCCATTGAAAGGAATTTCCATGACTAGGCCATTTGCGTGGATGTTGCTGACCAGCTTGATGCTGGGTGTTGTCGGATGTGGTGGCGGAGACAAACCGGCGAACGGCCCGGCTCCGGTAGCGACCACGGGGGCAGTCGATCCCGCTTGTGAATTGGCGAAGCCGGTGGCCCCTCCCATCGAGATCTCCCCGTTCGTTCACCATACGGCGGGTGACGTGGCTCTGATTATGGCGCGTCCGTCGCGGGCGATGAAGAACCCGATCGTGACGGGAATGATCAAGGAGATCGAGGCCGCTGACCCTTCCGTCAACGTGGCAGACGAGCTGAAAAAGATTCAGGACGAACTCCAGATCGACCCCCAGCAAGTCGAGTATGTGGTCGTGTCGGTGTCCCAGAAGACCTTGGCTGCGGTGACTCCGCAAAGGCACAGGGAACCCGACTTCGGGCCTCCCCCGGTAGAGGCTCCGGAAGCTCCAGAAAACGAAGCTCCACCGAAAGATCCCGGCACCGAGCTGCCTCCTGCCGAAGAGTCGACAACCGAAGAGTCGAAACCGACTCCTTGCGCCGATGAGCCCGCCGCTGCGGGCCAGGAAGAGCCAGCCCCCCCGGTGGAATCGACGGACGCGCCGCCCGCTGGGGATGACGCTCCCCCGATCACCGAGGGAGCCGATTCGTTGACCGGCGACATGGAAGAGGGCATGGACCCCTTCGCCCCGCCGCCGTCGCCCGCTGTACTCGTGCGGTTGCTGGCCCCGATCGATGGGCCCGCATGGATTGCCAAGATGGAAGCCAAGGACAAGGCGAATACGGAGAAGATGTTCGGCCACTCAGAATCGAGCCACGAGGGCCTCGACAAAGAAGTCGTGGCCGAGATGAAGAAGCAGCAGGCAGAATTTCTTCAGAGTATGCTGAAGGATTCCGAAATCCATCGCACCGAACATGGCGGAGTCACCCTGTACCAGAGGGGGGAGGCCCAGGATCGGCTCTGCCTCCTCAATCCCCAGACAGTCCTGTATGCCCCGGAAGCGGTCGTCAAAGCGGCTATCGACCGCAAGGGCACTGCCGAGGCATCCCCGCTTTCGGCTCAGTTGCAGGCTCTCCAGGATCGCGACTTTGCGGTTGCGATCGATCTGGCTCCCGTCGACGCCATGTCCAAGTCGGGCCAACTGGAATTGCCCTTCATGGTGCAGATCTTCGCCGCCCCCTTGTTGAAGTGTCGATACCTTTCACTGGCAGCTGACATCAACGGCGGCCACCTGTTGCAGGTCAACCTGGTCGCCGCCGATGAAGCGGGGGCGAAGCAGTTGCATAAGATGCTGAACCCGCAGCTGACGGACGGTATCGCGAAGGCCCGGGCGGCGAAAGATGATCCGAGCCTGCCCGCCGAAGCGAGCCCCTTCCTGCCGCTCGGATTACAGATTCTCGACGGCACCAAGTTGACACAAACGGGAGACGCCCTGTCTCTGGTCGTGGCCCGACCGGCGAGTCTGGAAGACTTGCCCACGCTGGCCCGACCGGCGATCGCCGAGGCGGCCAAGAAGAAGCGAGAAGCGACGGCGCGGAACGATCTCAAGCAGATCGGGCTGGCCATGCACAACTACCACGAAACTTACGGGAACTTCCCGGCGAATGACGGGGGGGACACGCCGGCCGTCGGACTGAGCTGGCGAGTCCACATCCTCCCGTTTGTGGACGCGGCTCCACTCTACAACGAGTTCCACATGGATGAGCCGTGGGACAGCGAGCACACCAAGGCCCTGATTTCCCGGATGCCGAAGACTTACGGAGCCAGTGCCGAGGGGAAGACCTCGATTCACGTCTTCGTCGGTGAAGGCACCCCGTTCGGCGGAAAACCGTTCTCGCTGAGGGAGGTCACCGATGGAACATCCAACACCATTCTGTGCGTGCGGGCTGGTGAGGACACCGCCGACATCTGGACCAAGCCGGGCGGGTTGAGCTTCGACAAGGAGAACCCCATCGCTGCTCTGGGCATGATCGGCGACCTGTTCGATGTCCTGTTCATGGACGGATCGGCCCGCCGGCTGCCGAAGACGATCGACGCCGCCACCCTCGGAAACCTGATCCTCCACAACGACGGCAATGTCGTGGAGATCCCCGAGTAGTCCTGCTCGACACGACAACCACAAACACTCCGGCCCTGTCCTCATGCGGCCGGGGTGTTGTCGTTTCCGGCGGGGTGGGCGGTGGAGATTGCCAGCGCCGTCTCCAGGACGCAAAGGGGGAATGCTGGCACCTCACGGGGCCCAGCGAAGCGGCATTGGCATGGAAGAATGCCCGGTCCTCGCATAGCATGGAGAGATCTGTGTTCCGGGTTCGGGACGGCCCCCCTTGGGAAGTGAATCAATGCGAGTTCTGTTGTTCTGCCTCAGCTGGGCGGTTCTGGGGTCTTCCGCCCCGGCTGCCGACACCCCGGGCCTCGTGAAGGACAAGCCTGCCAGCGGGCCGTTTGTCGAAACCGACAAAGGCTTCATGGTGCCTTACACGGAGACCATTCCCGGGACTAAAGTCACATTCGAGATGATCCCGATTCCCGGCGGTGAGTTTCTGCTCGGCAGCCCCGACAGTGAACCGGGGCGCGAGTCCGACGAGGGGCCGCAAGTTCTCGTACAGACCCGACCGTACTGGATGCAGAAGAACGAGCTCCGCTGGGCTGAGTACAAGGAGTATATGGACCTGTACAACGTCTTTAAGAAATTCGAGGAGGGCAAGGTCCGCCTGGTCACAGAGACCAACACCCTTGATGCGATTACGGCTCCGACGGAGTTGTACGATCCCACCTTCACCTTTGAATTCGGGGAAGACGCCGAGTTGCCAGCGGTGTCGATGACGCTCTACGCGGCTCGGCAGTACACGAAGTGGCTCAGCGCGGTGACCGGGCAGCAATACCGCGTGCCGACCGAGGTGGAGTGGGAGTACGCCGCGCGCGCGGGGGCCAAGACTGCGTATGCCTTTGGCGACGACCCGGCCCAGTTGGCGGAGTACGGCTGGTTCGCCGAGACGAGCCAGGAGAAGGGGCCGCGCAAGGTCGGCTTGGGGAAGCCGAATGCTTATGGCCTGTGTGACATGCACGGCAATGTGGCCGAATGGGTCCAGGACGAGTATTCTGTGGAAGGGTATACGGGACTCCAGACCAAATCCGCAGCCGCCAACAAAACGGCACTGCGAGTGCAGGATGTGCTCGGCCAGCCCACGGCTCACGATTCCCGCGTCGTGCGCGGGGGCTCCTGGCAAGACCCCGCCGAAGGGTGCCGCAGCGCAGCCCGCTTGGGGTCTGACTATTCGGAGTGGAAAGACACCGACCCCAACCTGCCCAAAAGCCCGTGGTGGATGACTGACGATCCGGTACGCGGGATTGGGTTTCGTCTGCTCCGGTCGATTGACGAATTGCCTCGTGACCAAATCGAACGGTTCTGGAACATCGACTCGGAGTCGCTTCAGTTGGATGTCGACGGACGCATCCCCGGTCGAGGTGTGTACGGACTGGTCGATAAGGATCTGACAGAGGCGGTGAAGAGGCTGAAGGCGACTGAGAAGAAGCGGTAGACCGTTGGCGGTGCGGCCATGGGCTGTGGCCGGGACAAGCTGTGCATCGAGAACAGTCGCCAGTCTATCCCAGTTCCGCAGACTCCGGTTCCATTGGTCCGCCCTTTCCGTTCAGGCGAGCGAACACGGAATGCCCCGTGGGATAGGCTTCCAGCCTGTCTGCTGGCTGAAGAAGACAGGCTGGGGCTGTGGTTCAGTGGCGAGCATGTTCGTGGCAGCTTCCAGCCTGTCTGTTGGCTGAAGAAGACAGGCTGGAAGCCTATCCCACGGTCATCTTTCATGGATCGCTTGAGCATGGGGGAGCCACTGTCGCTGGTGAATCACGGAGTGGGCTTCGCCCACCACCGTAGGACGGGCACATTTGCCCGTCCCGAGCGACGTTCGCGCGTCGCGAGCGAGCGGCATGGGCCGGGGGCGACT
>JAYTWO010000062.1:0-17862 GCA_043743415.1 Planctomycetota bacterium | reverse complement strand
AACAGTCAGGTCTCGCGTGCCGGTGGTGACGGCCTCGATCTGACGCTGGTCAACTCGACCTCGACGGTCACGTTCAACAACAGCGACCTCGACAATGCGGGCAACGATGCGATTCGCGCCAATGGAACCGGCTCCACGTTCACCCTGAATCTGAATGGCGGAATTGCCCTGGATGATGCCGGTGGCGATGCGATGGAGTTCAACGCCAACGCGTCTCTGTTCACCATCAACGGCAACAGCGACGTGACGGGCAACCGTGCGGGTGGAGACGGCCTGCGGGTCAATGCCCTCGCCGGTTCGACGGTCAACGCGACCTTTAATGGCATCCTTGATCTCGATACCGCTGGCGGCGACGGGCTGCAGCTCGACGCCAACGCCTCTCGAATCACATTTGTCGCGAACCAAGCGGTGACCGCGAATGACACGGTGGTCGGCGATGGTTTGCGGCTGAACAGCCTGGCGGGGTCGACGGTCAACGCCACCTTCAACGGCATCCTCGATGTCGACAACGCCAATGACAACGCCATCGATGTCATCGCCGCGAACTCGACCGCGAATGTCATCGTCAACGGACTGGCCACAGGTGCGAATGCGGGGAATGATGCGATCCAGATCAATGCCGCGACCGCCAACGCGACAGTCCAGCTGTTCAACGCCGGGTCGTTCGCCGATGCGGGCGGAGACGGTATCGACATTGCAGGCGACAACAGCGTGATCGGACTGCGATTCTCGGGAGCCTCGGCTGGGGCTGCCAATCTCGATCGGGCCACCGACAACGGGATCGTAGCGAACCTGACCAACAACACGTTGGCCCAGTTCATCGTCGACGACTTCACCATCCAAGGCTCCGGCCTGAACGGCATCAACCTCGGTCTGAACAACTCCGATATTGTCGGATCGACGTTCGTCAACGGACAGATCGACAACAACGGCCAGGACGGGACTGCGGGCTCCCGCAACGGCCTGCGAATCGTGGCCGACAACACGTCCAATGTCGGCAACCGCGTCGGGAATGTCCCGGGCCTGACCTTCGACACCGTCACCTTCCAGAACGATGCTGCCAATCCTCGCCCCCAGGAACACGGCATCAACGTCTCGGTGGATGGTGACAGCTTCGTCGGGGTGAATGTCTTGAATGCGGAAATCCGCCGCAACGATGGCGACGGCGTGCTGCTGAACGTGAATCCCAATGCCTCGCTCAACGATTCCTCGCTGGCGGTTCTGACCTTCAACAACACCAACATTGACAACAACTGGGGTGACGGCATCAATGTCACCGCCACCAACGGCATTGATGATGTCATGCCGCCTCAGCTGAGCGGCGCGATCATCAACCTCTTCAATAGTGAGATCAACAACAACGGCAACTTCATCAACGCTCCCGCGACCGGGGCGATTGGGGATGGCATCGGATTCGGCGTCAGTGCGACCGCGAATGGCGACAACACGGTGGCGGGCAATACCCAGATCACGTTCAACTTCAACAACACCGACATCCTAGGCAACGAAGAAGGCCCGTTTAACGTCGCGATGAACAATGGCGGCTCGGTGAACATCAACCTCGTCGGTGGGAATGTGGATGGCAACCTGAATATCGGCTGTGCGGACGGCCCTCTGTCCTTCGTCAGCTTCACGTTGGACGGGACGAACATCGGCTCGGCCACGTCGCTGGAACTCTGTGCCAAGAATGGCGGCACCGTGAACGCCACGGTGGCGAATGTCGACTTCAACAACAATGCCGGTCATGGCATCGTGATCCTGGCGGAAACCGGGGGTGACATCACCGCCAACCTGAGCAACATCAATGTCATGGGCAACGGGGCCAACCCGGTGTCTCCGGCTTCTGATGTGAATCCGCCCATCACCACCGTCACCGGAGCCATTCAAGGTCTCGTGGACGGGGCCGGTTCCACACTCAATCTGACGATGGATCAGATGACCGTCACTGGCAACCAGCGGGCGGGGTTGGATCTGACTGTCTCGAACGGGGCCGGTCTGATCACCTCGATCTCGAACAGCAACTTCTCGAACAACGGCCTGGCCGGAGCCTTCGATGGCCTGCTGATCGATGTCAGCGGAGTCGGGTCGACCGCTGTGGTCGTCCTCAACAATGTCCTGGCCGACAACGCCACGGATGATGGCTTCGACTTCCTCGCCACAGCCGGCGGTGCCATCAATCTCACGGGACAGACACTCTCTGCTCAGAATGCCGCAGCCGATGGCTTCACGTTGCTGGTGGATGCCGGGACGGGACTCCTGAACCTGAATGGTCTGAACGTCAACGATGCCGATGGACGGGCGGTGAACCTGATCGTCGACAACGCGGGAACACTGGCAGTGCCCGCACTGAACAACGTCCAGGGGCTGCGAGCGGGTCAGGAAGGCCTGAACCTCGACGTGCTCAACGGCTCCGCCCTCACGAACTTCCAGGCCAATACGCTGAATCTCGCGGACTCCGGTCGACTCAACGCCGCCGCCAACGGCATCGACGCCCTGATCGATACCGGCAGCACCGCCGCAGGTCTGAACCTGACCAATGTCAATGCGGACAACGCCCAGGGCACCGGTCTGCAGATCATCTCGACCGCCGCTGCGACTTCGCTGGGCAATGTGAATGTCCTCGGCGGCAGCTTCCTGAGCGCGGGTAACAACGGCGTGGATGTCCAGGTCGCCGATCAAGTGATTCCGCTGAATGTCGTGCTGCGAAATGTCGCCGCCAACGATGCGGGCAACTTCGGTACGCGGGTCAGTTTGACCAACGTCACCGGTGGGCAGAGCGATGTCGTCATCGACAATGTGGATGCCAACAACGCGGGCGGAGATGACGGACTGGAAATCAACGTGACGGGCCTGGGAGCCACGGACTCGACCCAGGTGCATGTCCTCAACGGATCCTCGTTCAACACCGCCGCCAACGAAGGGGTGGACATCAACCTCAACGGAGCTGTGGGATCGTTAGCCGACGTGAAGTTCAACCTGGTCTCGGCCAATGGTGCCACCAACGACGGGATCAACATTAGCCCGACCGGTGGCCTCAATCTGTTCGTCAACCAGTTCGACAACGTGTCGGCCACGGGTGCCGGAGGGGATGGTCTGGAAGTCATCGCCGCCGGGCCGAGCGGACTGCGGCGGTTTATCTCGAACACTGTCGATGTGAATGGGGCCACGGGGCATGGCGTGAACATGCAGGCCCTCGGACCGCAATCGGGCTCGGCAGTGATCAGCTTCAATGGACTCGATGCCAGCGACGCCGGTGGGTCCGGCGTGCTCGTGAACCTGCAAAGCGTCCCTGGTGCGAGTTCAATCGGTCTGGCCAATGTCGACGCTTCCGGAGCCTTGGGGGGTGACGGGGTCAACATTGATGTGACGATGTTCGGAGCCGGTGACTCGACCGCGATCACGCTCAACACCGTCAATGTCAGCAGGGCCTTCGCCGATGGACTGAACGTCAACATCGACGGCAACGGCACACCGGGTGCCACGACCGCGACGCTGGCCTTGGACGGTCTGACTGCCACGAACAACATTCGGGACGGGATCGATTTCAGTCTCGATCAGGGCGTCACCGCGACCGTCACCCAATTCGACAACGTCATCTCGACTCTGAACGGCGAAAACGGGATGCAGGTCGATGTCGAGAACGGCTCGACACTGACCGCGTTCATCGCCTCGGTGCTGGACCTGTCCGACAACGGGACCAGCGGCATCGGCTTCGATGGCTTGGATGTGCAGGTCCACGACGCGGGTTCCAGTGCGGCGTTTGATTTCTCGACCAGCCTGACCATCAACCGCAGTGGTGGTCGCGGGATCGACCTGGATGTGTTCGATGGCGGCACGCTGGCCTTCAATGTGGACACTGCCACAATCGGCAACAGTGGATTGGGCGGGATCGATATCAACGTCGGCTCGCTGGACGAGTTCGGCTCGCCGGTCGTCGCCGGTGTGCCCGGAACGTTCACGTCGAACCTGACCGATGTCACCGTCACCAACAGCGGCCAGTCGGCGGTGTTCACCGCCGATGGCGTGAACATCGATGTGGATGGGGCGGGGTCCGTCGCCAACGTCACGCTGGATCATGTCGTCTCGAATCTGAACGACGGAGACGGCTTCGACATCCGGGTGGATAACGGAGCGGATGGCACGTTCGCCGTGAACAACGCTACCACCGGCAACAACAACGGCAATGGCTCCGGTGAAATCGGCAATGGCGTGGGCTTTAAGTTTATCGCCGACGGAGCCGCCACGACGGTCTCGCTGACTTCCGCCTCGGGAGTCCTGGGTGACAACACGTTCAACAACAACACGGGTGATACGGGAACACTGCTGGATGGTCCGGGGGTGTCCGTCGTTCTGACCAATGGGGTAACAGCCAGCAACCTGGTCATCGGGGCCAGTGCCTCGGGGAACGATGGCGACGGTCTGCAGATCCTGGCCAACGATGGCACCGGGGTCACGATCAACAACTTCGGCATCTCCGGGACCGCACTCCAAGTCAACAACAATGCAGGGAACGGGCTGTTCGTCGACCTCTTCAATGTGAACGGTGTCACCGCGTTCGATCTGGCCAACCTGACCGTCACCGGAAACGCCGTGGATCAGATCCACGCCCAGTTCCGCCAGATGCCCGGTGGCATGGACCACATCTCGCTCAACAACATCACCACCACCGGGATCGTCGGTTCGGATGACGGCATCGAGATCAGTCTGCTCGACACCCAGCTGACTCGTCTGCCCGCCGCCGGGTATGCGTTCTCGGCCACGAATGTCGTGTCGACGAACAACGGCGGTTTCGGTTTGAACCTGAGTGTGGATGAATCGGGTGTGCCGGATGGGGTACAGACCTCGGGGATCACCAACGGTTTGATCCGGGCGAGCGAATTCGCGAACAATGCCGCCGGGGTGCGGATGACGTTCGGCGGCGATTCGCAGGCGGACTTCGACATCATCGACAACATCGTGGGATTCCACGACAACGTGGGCGAAGGCATCCTGATCGAGGTCGAGGACGCAGCCATCTACCGGATGAACGGCACCAACCTGGTGCTGGCCGGTGCCAACTCGATGTACAACAACCAGATCGTGAACAATGGCGGCGTGGGCTTCCATGTGGTCGCCAGCGAGCCTCTGGATGTCTCCAATGTCGTGCCCGACGGAGTGGGACCGCGGATCGAACTCGATCTGGGTGACATCCTCCGCAATCCGAACACGATCACCAGGAACACCGATGCGGCCATGGCCATCGAAATGTCGAACGATGCCACCGGATCGTTCAACATGGTCAACACGATCATGACGTTCACGACGAATGGGGCCGATGCGAATCTCAATGGGGACGGGCTGGCCTTCCGCCTGACCGACTTCTCCTCGTTGGAATCGCTCACGATCGATGGCCAGGCGGCGGGTCTGGACATCAGCGATAATGCGGGCAGCGGTCTGGTGACCAACATCAGCCGGTTTGCTCAGCTGGGAACCTTGTCGCGTCTGACCGTGTTGAACACGACGATCCAGCGGAACACTCTGCACGGGATCGACATTCAGCGTGAGGACAACGCCCTGTATGGTCCGGACGCCTTCAACAACGCGATCATCATCGGTTCCGCGAACAACGGGAACGTCATCCGCGACAACACCCAGAACGGCTTGAACATCGTGCTGGGGAACAGTCCCGGCGGAATCCTGCCGCTCGACATCGATGTGACGGACAACACGTTTGATCGCAACCTGAACGGCATCTTCCTGAATGCCACCGGCAACGCTCAGTTCGTCGGGAACGTCTCCGACAACGACTTCGACGCGAACAACCAGGACGGCATCCAAGTGGTCCTGGAGAACGATGCGGCGATCGGCGACCCTCGATTGCTGACGAACCCGCTTTCGATCCCGTTCATGTTCGAAGGGAACCAGGTGCTCAACAGTGTGCGAGACGGGATTCGGTTCGACACGAACTTCACGAACGAATCGGGACCCTTCGGGGGCGGGGCGTATGCCAATGTCCTGATCACCGAGAGTGCCAACTTTGTGGATGGTTTCGCGGCTCCGGTGCGGACGCTGATCGATGGCAACGGGGCCAACGGGGTCCACATCATCGACAACAGCGACTTCTTTGCCACACCGGGAGTGGCGGTCACCGAGCAGAACACCTACCGCATCATCAACTCGGACATCACCAACAATACGGTGGACGGGGTGCGTCTGTCGGTCGCCTCGGTCGGAAACGCCATCGACATCAACAACGGAGTGGCTCTGATCATCGGGGATCCGACCGATCCGGATCAGCGGGACGTTCAGATCAACTTCAACGGTGACGACGGCATCGACATGGTCATGGCCGATTCGAACCAAATCGTCAACAACATCCGGATTTCGCACACCACGGTGAACGGCAACGGGGCCACGGGAGACGCCACCGGTGGCAACGGCATCTACACCAATCTCACCGGTGTCGCCCAAATGGACATGCTCCTCGAAACGCTGGAGGTGATGAACAACAGCGATGACGGCATTCGGTTCGATGAGACTTCCGGTGGCGGCAACGGAGCCATGACGCTGGAAGGCACCGCGCTCACGACCAGTGCGGTCTCCCTCGTCGAAATGTTCGGTGTGGACGCCTCGCAGAACGGCGGACGCGGTCTGTACGCTTCTCTGGAAGTCAACAATTCGGCGACCATGGCGTTCAACATCGGTCGCGGTGACCGGTTCAATGACCCGACCGCGGTGAACCGGTTCAACAGCAACGCCCGCGAAGGGGTGGTCTTCGATCAACAGGCCACGTCCCTGAGCCAGGCCACCGTGAATGTGGCCGCGAACTTCCCGCACTACTTCCAAACCGACGTCAACCCCGATGTGTTCGTGGATGTGAATCTGCCGGGTGGGATCACCACCGGTGCCGCCCTCTGGAGTACCAATCAGAACTTGCATACCATCGCCGGAACCAACTTCGGAACCCTTTCCGGGCTGACATCTCAGGAAACCACGCGGCATCAAACCGCGACAGTTCACTTCATCCAAAACGAAGTCGCCAACAACGGCACGAGCTTCGAAGATGGACTCGTGTTCGCGGTCGGATCACTCACCCGTCTGAATGCGGAGATCGCGGGCAACAGCTTCGGCGGAAATTCGGGAGACGACATGCGAATCTATTCGCAACGTTCGAATGGACTGAACCCACCCAACTCGTTCAGCGATCCGGCAGGTGACGGGCCGCACTCCTTCGCCGTGCATGACCCGGTGGCGTACGCCGATCTGCGGCTGGGTTCTGTGGACACCGACCTGGACGGATTCCAAGACCAGAACTGGGGGAACGGGCGGAGTGTGGATGCGAACGGGGCGGCCTCCAACGGAACTGGAGCGGGCGAACAGATTGCCATCCTGCACTTGGGAACGAATCAGACCATTCCGATTACGGTGGACGGAGTCTATACCAACGTCGACCCAGTTAAACTTGGAGACCGTTCGGTGCTGCTGGTGGGGCAGATCCAGGCCAACGGGGTCTGGAATGACGAAATGGTCAACGACTTCTTCCAGAACGGCAGCCAACAGGTGCTGGATACGACAGATTTCTTCTTCTTCAATCAGAATCCCGGGGGCAATCTCCCGGAACCGCTGTTCCCGGTGCTCCAGTAACGGTCTGATTGTCGCGTGACATCCGAACCGGCGATGGCTTGCAAGAGCCACCGCCGGTTTGGCATTTGAGTAGGGAGTAGGGAGTAGGGACCGCCACTCCCCACTCCCCCGACATTTTCGCAATCCACCGGGTTATTCGTGATCCGCTCCCCGATTCGGGGCGTTATGCTCATCCATCACCGCCTCACCGGTGTCATGATCTGGATGTGGCTCGCGGCCAGAATCAGTTCATTCTGTGAGCGGTACGGCGCGAGCCGCCGGTTCCCCTCACCGTTGTTCCACCAGACCGTGATTCTGGATCGAATCACGGTCTGGGGAACCGGCGGCGAGCGCCGGGCTGCTCACGACAGGGATGGCCGCTTCAAAAACCCCTTGCTGGAGACTGCCATGAAACATTTCGCTCTGCTCTTCGCTGTATCCGTGGGGATGCTCTCGCTCTCAGCGTTTGGCCAAGAACCCGAGGTTCTGCCGGATCCGGCCCCGGCACCCGCGCCCGGAATCTCCACCGAGGGGGCCAAGCAACAGGCCCACGAGATCGCCCAAACGGTCGACCAGGATCGGCGGGCCCAGGAGGCCAGTGCGGGCATCCTCAAGCAAATCTACCTGCTCGCCGAGAAGCTCGAATCCCCGGCGTTTTACTGGGGCGCGTTCGCCCTGATGGTCACGGGAGTCGTCAGCTTTGCCTTGCAATTGGTCCTCGGGAAGCTGTTCGTGTTGGCCAAGATGAGCCTCAGTGTGTCTGAAATCCTGTCGGACGCGATGGGTCTGGCCATCAGCCTCGTGGGGCTGGTGCTGACCACACAAGCGGCCGCTCAGAACTCGACGTTCACGCAGAGTCCGGCCTCGGTGCTGTCGGCAACCGCAGTCGGGGCCGTGCTGGGATTCCTGTTCTTCCGCTGGGGGACGGCTCAGGAACTGGCCGCAGCCGATGGGCGGAGGTTTCCCGCGAAGCCGGAGTCGGTGAAGCCGAAGGCGTGAGAGTGATCGTTGAGCGTTCAAAGCCCACCGGTTGCAACCGGTGGGCTTTGTGCTGACTGTCCGGTCACAGTTCATGGTCGACGGGTCACTCCGGGCTGCGTACACTCGTGGCGATGCCATTGTCGTCTTTCGCTCCGCGAAAGAACGCACTTTCGCGGAACGCAAGGCGACTCTGTTAACGCCTTCCCGCTGGCTGATCTTCCCCGGACATCGTCTGTGACATTTCGCCCTCCTCAACGACCTGCATTCTCTTCGGGAGGAGCGGGACGGTCAGCGCCCAAGTTTCCGCTCTCGCCCGAGTTCACGATGCAGCGGTCCTTGACCCAGACCGGTCCGCTGGCGACCGTGGTGGCCAAGTCGTCCACGGGGGCACCGACGCTCTATCGTCGCCGTCTGGCGGACATTCCCGCTCAAGCCAAGCATGGCGATCTCGTCGCGATTGCCACCGAGGGCGAAGGAATTTGGGCGCATGGAGTGGTCAATCCGCGAGCGGAAGCAACCATCCGCATTCTGACCCGCGATGGGGTGCCGCCCGGTGCGGAGTGGTGGCAGGAGCAGGTCCGCCGCGCGGTCGAGCTGCGGCGAATGCTGGGCCTGGATGCGGTGACGAATGCCTACCGTGTGATCCATGCCGAGGGGGACGGCATCCCCGGACTGGTGGCCGATCGATACGGCGACCTGATCGCCATAGAGGCGTTTACGCTGGCGATGTTTCAGCGGTCCGAGGCCCTGGCCCACATCCTGTGCGAGGAACTCGGCGTGTCGAAGTGGGTCGTCCACCCTGGCCCGCGAACCTATGAACAAGAGGGGTTCGAGGCCAAGCCCTTCGCTGCGGAGGGCGTCCGGGACCGCGTGGTGGTCGAGGAGCATGGCCTGAAGTTCGAGGTCGACTTGGCGGGTGGCCACAAGACCGGGTTCTTCTGCGACCAGCGGGACAACCGTGATCGATTGGTCCAGTTCTGCAAGGGGAAACGGGTTCTCGACCTGTGCTGCTACTCGGGCGGGTTCTCGATCGCAGCTCGCGTGCGGGGCCAGGCCAGCGAAGTCACCGGCGTCGACCTGGACGAGAAGGCCATCGAGCAAGCCCGCCGCAACTCCCGCCTCAACCGCGAGAACATCCGCTTCGCGCATGCGGACGCCTTTCCCTGGGTGCGGGACGCGGTTCGCAACGGCAAGCAATACGATGTCGTCGTCGTCGACCCGCCGCGCTTCATCTCCTCCCAAGAAGAGATCGAGGAAGGCCGCAGCCGCTACTTCGACCTCAATCGTCTGGCCATGCAGGTCGTGGCCCCGGGCGGCCTCATCGTTACGTGCAGTTGCAGCGGTCTGCTCTCGCCCGAGGATTTCTCCAGGCTGATGGTCGGAGCGATCCCGCCCGGTCGGTCGGGGCAGATTCTGTATCGCACCGGAGCGGGGCCGGATCACCCGGTGGCTTCGAATTGTTCCGAGACGGAGTACCTGAAGGCGCTCTGGATGCGGTTGAGTTGAGTGGCCAGCAGAGGGCCTTGGGCCGAAGGGCGCGGGAGCCGCGCACTCTTGAACGCATTCCCCTGATCGATCTCTCATCTCTCGATTCTCACCACGAACGACACCATGACCACACTCTCTCCCGCGTCTCTCGTTCAGCAGCTCCAGTGGCGGTATGCCACCAAGCACTTCGACCCGCAACGCCAGATCCCCACTGAGGTCTGGGCTGCGCTGGAGCAGTCGCTGATCCTGACTCCCTCGTCCTACGGCATGCAGCCGTGGAAGTTCCTCATCCTCAATCGCGATGCGGCTCTGCGGGAGAGGCTGGTCGGCTGCTCCTGGGGACAACGGCAAGTGGCCGACAGCTCGCACTATGTCGTCTTCGCGGTCCGTACGGAGATCACAGCTGCGGATGTCGAGAGGTACGTGGACCGAATTGCGGAGGTGCGGAGCGTCGACAAGTCGACGGTTGAGCCGCTCAGGAAGATGATCGACGGCGGGATTGTGAAACGCATGAACGCGGCTCAACAGCAGGAATGGGCCAGTCGCCAGGCGTACATCGCCCTCGGGAACTTCATGACCAGCGCGGCAGTGCTGGGGGTCGATACTTGTCCAATGGAAGGGATCGACCCGGCCCAGTACGATGAGATCCTGGGCCTGCGGGGGAGCGGGTACGCGACCTGTGTCGGGTGTGCGGCGGGGTATCGGGCCGAGTCCGACAAGTACGCCCATCTGGCCAAGGTGCGGTATACTGCCCAGCAAGTGATGGAGCATCGGTAACTGATCCGTGGGATAGGCTTCCAGCCTGTCATTCTTGGAACATTCCGACAGGCTGGAAGCCTATCCCACTCTGGAGCCAGCCCATGTCGACCCCGAACCCGTCCTCTGACAAGCCTCTCGATCTGGCCATCGGCGTCCCGACCGGGGGCGATGGCGAGGTCACCGCGCGCATGGCGGGCGGGCTGGTCGACATGAATCTGTCGATCTCACCTCGGAAGAACTCGGTCCCGGTGGCGCTGCGAAATCTGGCCAAGGCGATCAACCTGGCTCTGAAGAATGATTTCCTGGAGACCGATCTGGATGGCCTGTATAAGGTCGCGCGGGTCTGGAAGGGGCAGGTCCAGATCCTGCACAAGGACTACATCGGTCTGGGCGATGGGCTGTTCGCGTCGGTCGGTCGGGCGGCCAAGTCAATGCAACTCACCTTGCGCGGTCCAGACGCAGCCTCGCCCGAAGGAGCCGCATGGATCGCCGAGCATGGGACCAGTGCGTTCCGTGGGCTGATCGGGTTGATCGGGCGCAAGCTCAACCTGCTCCAGGAGTACGAGGACAAGGTGCCGATGTTCGTCCAACTGACGCTCGACCGGCTCGAAGCGAGGCGGATCATCACCGACTGGCACCGTGAGGAGTGGAAGATCGCGACCTCGCTGGTCGGGCTGGACGCGCTGTTGGAACCGATCCTCGACCCGAGTCAGGATGACAAGGTGTGAGGAGCGATCAGCGATCAGCGATCAGCCAGAAGAGTGACAGCACGTCACTTGGCGTTGACCGGCACCACCGAGGTCGAGGCGTCAGTCCGGGCCGGAGTCCGCGCGATCACCGGGGCGGGGGCCTGTTCCGTCTGAATCTCCGACCGCACCACGCGATGCGAACGCGGGGCGTCAATGCACAGCTTGACGCGGTTGCCCTGAATCTGAGACACCTTGATGGTGATGTCTCCGTCAATCACCAGCGATTCGCCGATCTTGCGTGTCAAAACCAACATGATTCAACCCTCCCTGTTGTGGGTGGGACCGCTCTGCGATCACCTCCCGAATATTTGCCGACGGGATCCACTCGCCGTCGGTGGTCAAGCCCGCAACGCGGACTTGACCTCTTCCGACTATTTCTACCCAAGAATGCAGGAATTTCAAGACTTATTTTCATTCGCATGCGAACGAATGTGCCTAACTCAATCCTTGACAATAGGTTGCAGCTATCGAGAAACTGCTTTCTTCGTTTTGCGGAACGATTTGGACACCTGAAAAGTTGTCCGGAACCTCTCCCGGCCGGTCCGGCCCCTCTGAAAGAGTGCTGACTTGAAACCTCGCGATCTTCTCGCTGCTCCGCTGGGGCTGTTCGTCGTCTGGGCTTCGTTCGTTTCGGCGGCGGAACCTCCCAAGCCGTTGAAGGTACTGCTCGTCTGCGGCGGGTGTTGCCACGACTACAACTCGCAGAAGGAACTGCTCTCGAAGGGGATGATGGAACGCGCCCACATGGACGTGATGGTCGTCCACGAAGGCGGCTCGGCGACCACCAGCAAGATCCCGCTGTACGAGAAGAAGGACTGGTCGAAGGGGTTCGATGTCGTCATTCACGATGAGTGCTTCAGCGACGTAAAGGAGAATGCCTGGACCCAGAATATCATCACGCCGCACCGTGAGGGGCTGCCCGCGGTGGTGCTGCACTGTGCGATGCACTGCTATCGCGATGGGACGGACGACTGGTTCCAGTTCTGCGGCGTGACCTCGCGACGGCACGGGGCCAGCTATCCGCATGAGGTGCTCAACGTCGACGCCAGCCACCCGATCATGGCCAAGTTCGGTCCCGCTTGGGCCAATCCGGCGGGCGAGCTGTACTGGATTGAAAAGCTCTGGCCGAACACACACCCGCTCTGTACCGCGAAGAACAAGGAGCAGGGGAACGACGAGGTCTGCGTCTGGACCAATCAATACGGCCAGGGCCGCGTCTTCGGCACCACGCTGGGCCACCACAACGAAACCGTCGGCGCTCCCGAGTACCTCGACCTCGTCACCCGCGGCACGCTGTGGGCCTGCGATAAGCTCAATGACGAGTACCTCATCAAGCCGAAGCCGAAGACGGTCCGCGTCAACATCGCCCAGGGAGTGAAGGCCACCGCCAGCAGCGAACAGACGAGCGACAACCACTTTGCCCCACACGCCGTCGACGGGAACTCCGCGACCCGCTGGTGTGCCAATGGCGACAGCGCCCCGCAGTGGCTGCTGCTCGAACTCCCTCAGCCGACCAAGCTGACCGGTTGCAGGATCAACTGGGAGTCCGCGACCGGGCTGTATCGCTACACGGTCGAGACTTCGATCGATGGCCAAGAGTTCAAGCCGGTGGTCGATGCGTCCCAGAACGACAAGCCCGCCGATATCACTCATGACTTCGCCGTCGATGGAGCGACGCATGTTCGCATCACGTTCCTCGGGGCGAACTCCGGTCAATGGGGCAGCATCAGTGAAGTGGAACTGTACGGCGACAAGACCGAAGTCGTGACCCTCAACCCTGCCGGTAAGTCGCTGGAGAAAGAGCAAGAGATCCTCAAAGACATCAAAGTCCCCGAAGGCTTCGAAGCGAAACTCTTCGCAGCCCCTCCCGCAGTGAACTACCCGACCTTCGTGGCCTCAGCTCCGAACGGTGACGTGTACGTTTCGGTCGACAAGAACGGGTCGCTCGACCGGGCTCCCCAGCGTGGGGCGATCCTGAAGCTCCGCGACCTGGACGGCGATGGTCGGGCGGACCAGTCGCAATACTTCGTGCCCGATGTCGACTCCCCGCGCGGGCTGGTGTGGGACAGCGACCGGCTGTATGTGTTGCACCCGCCGCACCTGAGTGCGTTCATCGATCGCAACCACGACGGCGTCGCGGATGAGCAGCAGATCCTCGTCAAGAACATCGCCTTCGGGTTCAAAGACCGCCCGGCGGACCACACGAGCAACGGCGTCACAATGGGGATCGATGGCTGGCTGTATCTGGCGATCGGGGACTTCGGGTTTATGGAAGCCGAAGGGATCGATGGTCGGACGCTGCAGTTCCGTGGCGGTGGGGTCGTCCGCGTCCGCCCGGATGGAACCGAGCTAGAGGTCTACTCACGCGGGACTCGCAACATCCTGGAGGTCGCCGTCGACCCGCTGCTCAACGCCTTCACACGCGACAACACCAACGACGGCGGAGGCTGGGATATCCGGTTGCACCACTTCAGCGGAGGCGAGCACCACGGCTACCCGTCGCTGTACATGCACTTCAACGACGAGGCGGTCCAGCCGCTGGCCGACTACGGCGGCGGGTCGGGCTGTGGCGGGGTGTACCTCGCCGAGCCGGGCTACCCCGAGGGGTTCTCGAACGCGGCGTATACCTGCGACTGGGGCCGGGACATGATCTACCGGCACCGCCTGACGCCGAAGGGGGCGACCTTCACCGCCGACCAGACCGAGTTCCTCGGCGTCCCCCGCGTCACTGACATGGATGTCGACGCGCAGGGGCAGTTGATCGTGTCGAGTTGGAAGGGGGCGACGTTCACCTATGTCGGGGAGGAGGTCGGGTATCTGCTCTCCGTCCAGCCGAAGGGGCACCAAGCCGCTGCCTTGCCGAACCTCATCGAGGCCGAGCCGGATCAACTGCTGGAACTGCTCAAGTCCGACAGCCATCGCCGCCGCCTGGCTGCGCAGCGCGAGCTGGTCTCGCGCGGATTGAACGAGGCCACGATTGCGAAGCTGACCGCCATCGCCGGTGATGCGAAGCTCTCGATTGAATCGCGCGTGGCTGCGCTGTTTGCTCTCGATCTGGGTGCCGAAGACCAGACGGCAAAGGTCTTGGCGGACCTGATCGCTGATCCGCTGGTGGGCGAGTACGCGCTGCGGGCCTTGGGCGACGAGGTCGACGAGAACTTCCCCCGCGCAGCGTTCGTTAAGGCCCTGACCCATGAGTCCCCGCGAGTCCGCCGAGCGGCTCTGTTCGGCCTGTGGCGCGAAGGCAGCCCCGAGTCGATCGCGGCCCTCATGCGGACCACCGTCGACGCCGACCCCATCGTCGCCCACACCGCTCGACGGGCCATCATCGAGACGCAGCGCTCCGTGACGACGCTGGAGTTCCTGACCACTGAGCCAAATACCACCCCCGCCTTCGCAGCTGTCCTGGCCTGTGCCGGGCAGATTCATGAGCCGGAGATTTCGGCCTTCGTGATCTCTCAACTGGCCGTCGTCAAGGAGCCTGTGCTCCGGCAGAACCTCCTCGCCGCACTGTGCCGACTCTACTTCCGCGAAGGAGTCTGGAAGGGCGATAGTTGGGGCACACGGCCCGACACGACTGGTCCGTACTACCAGCGCGAGGAGTGGGACGAGACGCCGAAGATCGCCGCCACACTCAAAGGGGCGCTCGCCGCTGCGACCTCGACCGAAGCCGCGTTCCTCACCAAGGTGATGGACCGCCACCGCGTCCCGCTGGATGAGGCGATGGAACAGCTCGTGGCGCTGGCCGCCAAAGACAAATCACTTCTGCCGACTCTCGCCGCGCAGATGGCACGGGCCAAGTCGGTGCCAGCGATCGCGGTCGGTCTGCTAGTCCAGGTGGCCACAGGAGCTGACTCGTCGCCCGAGTCGATCCTCGATGCGATGACTGCTCTGGCCCAGGTCAACACGGAACAAACTGCTCTCGCGCTGGTCAACGCCCAAGGGGGCCTCGAAGCCCATGACACGAAGCAGCCGTCACTGAAGCGCGGCCGCGAGATCCTTCTCGGAGCTAACGGTTGGGCCGATCACTGGCAGGCAGTCGCCAAAGCTGCAGACGAGGCGAGCCCCAGTGCCAACTGGGCGGAAGCAATGTTGCTGGCCACCGCAGTCCGTCCCGAGACCTCGGTCGAGGTGCGTGAAGCCATCGCGAAATGGGCGGCTCCGCGCTGGAAAGATCCGGCTCGTGAGGTGGCTCTGATCCAGTCTGTCACCAAGTCGGGCCGGGCCGAATACGCGAACCAAATCCTCGCCGCCCGGTTCAGTACCACTCCCGAAGTGAAGGCTGCCGCTGAGGCCGCGATCCAGGAACTCAAACTGGGTGACGAAGGGAAATCCGGCCCGAAGGTCTCGACCCTGAAGATCGACGACGCCGTGACCCGCGCCGTCGCCGAGAAGGGGGACACCGAACTCGGGGCCGTGCTGTTCGAACGCATGAACTGCGTGAAGTGCCACACGACTCGCAAAGACCAGCCCCCGCGTGGGCCGTTCCTGGGCACAATCGCCAACACCTACAAACGCAAAGACCTGGCCGAGTCGATCCTGATCCCCAGCAAGACCCTGGCCCAAGGCTTCGTGACCAACGTCTTCGCTCTCGACGATGGCCAGGTCGTCACCGGCTTCGTCGTCACCGAAGCCGCCGACAAAGTCACGATCCGCAACGCCGACGGCGTCGAACTGGAAATCCCCACCGCCCGCATCGACGAACGCACCAAGCAGAACGTCTCACTGATGCCGGATGGGATCGTGAAGGAGTTGACGATCCGCGAACTGAGTTCGCTGATTGATTACCTGGAGTCGTTGCCGAAGCAGCAGGGGTCGTGAGGGCGAATGAGAGTCATTGGTTTCTCCATTGACGGCGTTCACCCAGACACCGTCTAGGGTATCCAGTTGACTCCGGAAGCCGGGGTTTCGCACCGCAGCTGTCGATGAACCCCCAATTTCTTCCTGACTCCCGAGGCTCAATCCATATAGGACTCAGCTCTCGCCCACGCGATGTTCGAATCCTACGTGCCGTTCTCGCCAGTTTTCCGTTGACTCCCCTAGCGGATCGACGAAGATCACATTCCCCCGATCGGTGAACTGCTCTGGAAGAACCTCATGTTTGACGAAAACGAACCCGTTCAAGTGCCGTGGGAAGCCCTGGATGCTCTCAAGCGAGACCGGGAGCCAGTCGCTCGCCCCGAACTCTCGGTGGACGACTTGGTGTTTGTCGGCTTCAACTCCCGCATCGCCGCTCTCGATCGAGCCACCGGGGAGCTGATCTGGGACTGGACTTCGCCCCAGGGGAGTGGGTTTGTGGCCCTGCTGCTGGAAGGCGACCAGCTGGTCGTGTCGGTCTCGGGTTACACCTTCGCGCTCGATCCGGCGACCGGCGAGACACTCTGGACCAACCTGCTGAAGGGGTTCGGGTACGGGATTCCGTGCTTGGTTTCAACGGCAGGCACCACGTCAATCACTCGGCGGCAGCGGCTGAGCAGGCGGCACAGCAGGCTCGCCAGAACGCGGCGAATCACTCGTCGCACCCGTAGGACGTGCCCAGTGCCCTCAGTCTGACCCACATTTTTGAGCGGGGCTCAACAGCTGTTCCCAGTCTCCGCAAGAGTCAGCCCCGCGCACGCGGCTCATCAACGTCCCGTGCATCTGCCGTGGCAAATCCAGATTCAGCGGACGCTGGGCCAGCGCTCCTTCGCCATCGTCAAAGTCGCCAGTCTCATCGCCGGGCTGAGCATCAAGTCGCTCTCTGCGCGGCACGCGCCAAGATCTCTAGCACCTTCTCGAATTTGACGGGCTTGACCAGGTGGTGATCGAACCCGGCAGCCTGTGAAAGCTGGCGGTCGGACTCCTGCCCGTAACCCGTCATGGCGACCAGCATGCTCTTCTGGAGAAGCGATTGCTGACGCATCCACTTCGCGACTTCGTAACCGCTGAGTCCCGGCAACCCAATGTCCAACAGTGCCACGTCGGGCCGATAATCGAGGGCGACTTGCAGCGCGGTCGGGCCATCATGAGCCGTCCGCACATCATGCCCGAACTCATTGAGCAGCATCGCCAAACTGATCGCCGAATCAATGTTGTCATCGACCACCAAGATCCGCAACGAGGATCCGCTCGGTGGGGCATGTTGAGACGGAGTCGGCAACGACGGCGGTTCCGCAGTCAGCAGCAGGGGCAGGTGCCGTCGTGCGGGCAGCTGGGATGAGTGGCATCGAGTGAATCGGGCTGTCAGAGATTCTCTCACGACACGCAGACTGGAATGGTTTGCAGTGTAGATGATGAGGCTCCA
>JAYTWO010000061.1:0-10918 GCA_043743415.1 Planctomycetota bacterium | reverse complement strand
GAGCAGCCTCAAGGCTGGACTCCAACCTCCAGGGAGACTCGCCGCTCGCCGTTAAGGCACGGTCAGCCCCTCGCGGATGGCATACCGGGCCAGTTCCACGCGGTCGTGAATGCCGAGCTTCTGCATGATGCGGTACTTGTGGCTTTCGATCGCCCGCTCAGACAGCACCATTGACTTGGCGACCTCTTTCACGCTCTCACCACGGGCTAAATGCCGCAGCACTTCCAACTGGCGATTGGTCAGAGTGAGCAGGTAGCTGTTGGAGCGGACGAGGTAGCGCTGGGCGGTGGGGTTGTAGTCCATGCGTTCGAGGACCTCGGGGGAGAAGCAGCGTTCCCCCCGGCTGACGGCGCGCAGGGCCTCGACGATCCGCTGGGAGCGCTCGGCTTTGAGGAGATACCCTCGCGCGTTGACTCGCAGAGTTTGATCCAAAAACACGTCCGTCACATAGTCGGTAAAGAACACAAGATTCAGATCGGGCAGCCGTTTGAGCACCTCTTCCGCCATCGTGAACGCCCCGCGTCCGGGCAACTCGACATCGCACAGCACCAAGTCAGGCTTGAGGTCGATGATGCGGCGGAAGCCGTCATCGCTGTCGGTCGACGTGCCGACCACGTCGAAATCCAACTCACGCTGCAGGAGAGCGGTGAGGGCTTCACACAGAAGCGGGCAGTCATCCACGATGAATGCGGAGACACGTCGATGGGAAGTGGCAATCATCCGTAGCTCTTTCCGAATCAATCTCAAGCCGACCGAACGTGAGGGAAGATACGCTACGTCATCGGCACAAACACCTCCAGAGAGGACATGGGAAATGCTGGCATTCGGAGAGTTTTCCCGCTGCCCAAAAAAATGCGTCACAGCCGAGTAGGACCACTCAGAACCTCGTTTTCCCTGGGTTTCGAGAGGTGTGTACGGGGCCGTGATGCTCTCGACTATGACAGACTTGAAGTGCTTTCACTCGGGAGGGTGTGTGAGACCCCGGAAGTTGAACTCCTCTGCCGTGTCCGACAACAGTCCCGCCACGGGGGCTTGTCTCCGTGGTTTCCGCGCTGGTGCGCTACGGTAGCGCACCAGCGCGGGAACCACCCCGACAAGCGGGGTGGCGGGGGATGATTTTCGCCCCCGACCTATGCTTTTGACACGGCTCTGGGCATCCGGGCCAACAGCCCCAGTGCCAACACCATCACCGCCGCAGCCGAGAGATGCGGCCAGTAAATGTGGGTCTCATGGTACAGCGTTATGCCCACGGCGGGGCCGATGATGCGGGCGAGAGCT
Source organism: Planctomycetota bacterium (assembly GCA_043743415.1). Taxonomy (GTDB): domain Bacteria; phylum Planctomycetota; class Planctomycetia; order Planctomycetales; family Planctomycetaceae; genus TH-plancto1. Next base: position 9,640 of record JAYTWO010000061.1, on the reverse strand, counting down.
GAGAGGCCCTGGCCGACGCCGAGAACTTCGCCTTGGTCGGAATCATCAGTCGCCAGCGACAGGATCGACTGCAATGACGGCGTCACGGCGGAGTACCCCATGATGCTCAGCGGGAGAACCAGCAACAGCATGCGGACTCCGGGGTTCGAAAGCATCGACTGACCAGCTTCGGCGACCGTGCTGGCTTCCGCACGAGTCACTTCAGACGGCATGGCCCCAATGTAAGAGTGCCCGACCCATCCGGCCAGCCCTAACCCCAGCACCAGCAGAATGCTGCCCCAGAGAGCCATCCGCCGCTCCCCGACGCGCGGGAGCAGCCGCCTCACCAGAAAGCCCTGGCACAGCATCAGCGTAAACCCGAGATAGGCAAACACCAGAAAGTTCCCTCGGTCCGCCATGCCCAGCGCCTTGGTGACCAGCCCCAGCGTCGTCTCGAACTGGGCAAACGCGAACGTCGTCAGAAAGATCCCGGCCAGCGCACTGAACCGGACCGGACTCCGCCAACAGGCTGCCAAAGCGCGCGGGTCGAGGAACCGCCTGGGAGCGGGTTTGGACTCGGGAGACAGAGACTCCTTCAGCGTAAACACCGCGAGTAATAGAGCCATTCCCGACAGAATCGACGCCGCGTATCCGACCATCGGATTCGGCGGGGCGTGCTTGTCGGCACTCGAGAAAGCGGCAGCAAACAGAGGCCCGAACGTAAACCCGAGACCGAACGCCGCACCGATCAGCGCCATGCCTCGCCCGCGCTGGGAGGCTCCCGTGCAGTCGGCGATGTAGGCTTGAGCTGTGGCGATCGTGGCACCGGCGATTCCGGCACCGGTGCGGGCGATCAGCATCCACAGAATCGGCTTCATCCCCAGCAGTGTCCCCTCCGCCCCCAGCGAGACCGCGAACCCGAACAGCGCGTAACTCACCGTCGACCCCAGCAGCCCCACCAGCAGCACGGGCCGCCTGCCGATGCGGTCGGACAACCTCCCCCACAACGGGGCAAACAGAAACTGCATCGCCGAGAACGACGACATGAGCAGGATCAGCATCGGGCGACCGGCTGCGAATACCTCGCCGTAGCGGGGCAGCACCGGAATCACGATCCCGAACCCCAGCAGGTCGATGAACACGACCAGAAAGACGACGAACTGACTGGGCTTCGACGCGGGGACGGGAGAAGACGGGAGATCGCTCACGAGAGGGCACACACGAGAATCAGGAACAGACCGAGACCTGCGGCGCAGGCCACAGCGAAGGACCGAGTGTCGGGGATGAGTGGGGTCGACTGCAATCGAGCGGGTGGAGAGTGCTGCCGTCCAGGCGTGACACGGCGTGGCCTCGGTGGCCGCATTGGGTGATCACGACAGCGATCACCGGAAGAGGTTCTTGCGTCGAGCGTCACCTCCGAGCTAACCTTCGGTTCCACCCCACTTCCGTGTTTCGTGATTCAGTTTCCTCCTCCTTCCTTCTCCACTCCCATGCGCGACCCCCGTATCGAAAAGCTTGCCCGGCTCCTCATCGAACACAGCACTCGGCTCGAACCGGGGGAGAAGGTGTTGATCGAGGCGTTCGACCTCCCGGACCCGCAACTGATCTCGAACCTCGTCGAGATCGCCGCCGAGAAGGGGGCTCAACCGGTTGTCTCGCTGCGCAACACGAGCGTCCTGCGCTCGCTGTACCGCACCGCCACCGAGACCGGGATGCAACTCATCGGGGAGATCGAGCGCGACACGATGGCAAGGATGCAGGCGTACATCGGGATTCGCGGGGCCAGTAATTCAAACGCGATGGCCGATGTGCCAGCGGACAAGATGGACCTGTACCAGCGGTTGTGGTGGCAGCCGGTGCATACCGCGCTGCGAGTGCCGAAGACCAAGTGGGTCGTGCTGCGCTACCCGACCGCCTCGATGGCCCAACTCGCTCGCATGAGTACGGAGGCGTTCGAGGACTACTACTTCGATGTCTGCACCGCCGACTATGCCGAGATGGCGAAGCGGCAGGAGCCACTGCGAGAACTGATGCTGGCCACCGATCATGTGCAGATCAAAGGGCCGGGCACCGACCTGTCGTTTTCGATCAAGGACATCCCGGTCATCCCCTGCAACGGTCGCCGCAACATCCCCGATGGCGAAGTGTTCACCGCCCCGGTGCGTACCAGTTGCCATGGAGTCATCAGCTACAACACCGGCTCGCTGTATCAGGGGACTGTCTTCGAGGGGATCAAGTTCGAACTCAAAGACGGGAAGATCGTCCACGCCGAGTGCCGGGGCGAGACCGCGAGGCTGAACCAGATTCTCGATTCGGACGAGGGAGCCCGCTACATCGGCGAATGGTCGCTGGGCTGTAATAACCGCGTCAAGAAGCCGATGCTCGATACGCTGTTCGACGAGAAGATCGGCGGGTCGCTGCACTTCACCCCCGGCCAAGCCTACGAAACCGCCGACAACACCAACCGCAGCCGTGTGCATTGGGATCTGGTGCTGATCCAGACCCCAGAGTACGGCGGCGGGGAGATTTACTTCGACGGGAAGCTCGTGCGGAAAGATGGCCGGTTCATTCCGGAGGCGTTGCTGCCGCTGAATGAGGGGTTGTGAGGTCGGATGGGCAATCCTGACGTAACCGACATAAGGAACAGTCCCGAAATAAGTTCCGTTTTCGCCGTAGGACGGACTTCTAGTCCGTCCTGGAAAAGACGGACTGGAAGTCCGTCTTACGTTCTGCAACTCCCCTTCTTATTCCGGGACTGTTCCTACGGCCCTTGGCAAATGCGTACACCGACCGTTTCACCGGAGGAACATCGGCCCCATTGGAGTCGGTGGCGGGAATCTCTCGCTCGCCAGCGAACACAGTGTACCGTACGGATTTTCGCCGTTAAGTTCTGTATGATTCGGCGGTGTATTTGCCATGGGCTTCAATGCCCACGCCCCCACCGCCACATCGCCCGAGTCAGCATGTCCCACATCACCCTTCGATCGATCGAAGACAAGGTCTACGCCGGTGAACGCCTGTCGTTCGAGGACGGGCTGTTCCTCGAAGAACAGGTCGAGACCCTCCCGCTCGGGCAACTGGCCAACGTCGTCCGCGAGCGGAAGAACGGGAACTTCGCGTACTACAACACGAACATCCACCTGAACCCGACCAACGTCTGTGTCTACCGCTGTACGTTCTGTGCGTTCCGGTCGGACCTCAAGTCGGACAAGTCGTACGTCTTCTCGGATGACATGGTTCGGGAGCGAGTCCTCGAAGCCCAGGCCAGCGGGGCCACCGAGATCCATGTCGTCGGCGGGCTGCACCATCTGAAAAAGTTCGAGTGGTACGTGAACCTCGTGCGGGTGATTCACGAAACCTGGCCCGAGATCCACATCAAGGCCTGGACCGCTGTCGAAATCAACTGGTTCGCCCACCTCACCAAGCAGCCGTACAAGTGGGTGCTGGAGCAGATGCGCGACGCGGGGCTGGGGAGCTTGCCGGGGGGCGGGGCGGAGATCTTTAACCAATCGGTCCGCGAGCAGATTTGCGAGCACAAGGCCGACTCGCAGAGCTGGATCGACATCCACCGTGCCGCCCACGAACTCGGCCTGCGCTCCAACGCGACGATGCTCTACGGCCATGTCGAGCAGGCGAAGCACCGCATCGACCATCTGTGCCAGCTGCGAGCCTTACAAGACGACACCGGCGGGTTCCAGACCTTCATCCCGCTGGCGTTCCATCCCGAGAACACCGGGATGGCCTATATTCCCAAGCCGACGGGGAATATGGACCTGCGGATGGTGGCGATCTCGCGATTGATGCTCGACAACTTCGACCACATCAAGGCGTACTGGATCATGCTGGGTGAGCAAATCGCCCAAGTGGCCCTGGGCTTCGGAGCGGACGATATCGACGGCACCGTGGTCCACGAACTGATCTACCACGACGCCGGAGCCCAGACCCCCGAGGGCCTGCCGGTGGATCAGCTCCTCCGCATGATTCGCGAGGCCGGTCGCGAGCCAGTCGAGCGCGATACGCTCTACCGCCGCGTGATCCGCAACGGGGCGCGGTGGACGATCGGCGAACCGGTCATGGCCGTGAGATAGGCTGGAAGCCTGCCGTGGAGTCGGATGACCGCTTCACGCGGCCCCCAACCCCAGCATCCGTCGCCAGGCACTGACCTGACCCAGATGCATCATGATGTGTCCGCCCACGTAGAAGGCGTGCATCGAACCGAGGGTCGGGAACAGTTCGGTCATGCGACCGCCGCTGAGGTTCGGCTTCTGGAGGGCGGAATCGGGGGCCTCGCGCAGGATGGCCAAGGCGGCTTCGTACCCCTGGAAGTACGCTTCGACGATGTCGTCCATCACGGGATAGATCTCCCCGGTCGGGTCGTCCACACACTTCTCGTCCTTCGAGAACACCGCCTGGAATTGTGTGGTGGGAGTCAGGAAGGAGGCTTCCGCATCGAGCTGCTCGATGATCCGCGAGGCATACAGGCTCAAGTGGCCGTAGACGAACGCGGCGTGGTTGGACTCGACCAGCTGGCCTCCGGGGCGGGCGAACCGAGCGAACTGGTCCGGCGTCACGCCGACCAGCATCCGCCGCGAGTAGTTCAGACTGAGCGCCAGGGAATCGGCAATGGTGTTGCCCAGAGAGCGGGACATGGAAGGACTCACACGCGAGGAGGGGGATCACAGCGTGTACTGTACACGCTGGGCGATCTGTCGAGGAGCAGAACCCGTTGGAGTCCAGCCTTTACGTCGGGGAGCAGGCTAATGGAGCCACGTTTCGCCAGAACGTGGGCGAACTGGCATGAGTGCCCGCCCTCTGGCGAGGGGCGGCTACGGCTCTCTCTCGAAAATAAGTCAGATTAATTCCGGCATCGCGTGATACGTATTCTGATCGATCAGGAAGCGTGGTCGACCTTGCAGGTCGTTGACCGTCGTTTGGTCGATGTTAATCCCCTGCGTCTTATACAGCGTCGCAAACACTTCCTGGAAATGCACCGGGCGATCCGAGGCGTATTCGCCCAGGCGGTTCGTGGCTCCGATGACCTGGCCGGTCCGCATCCCGCCACCCGCCAGCATCGCGCAGCTGACCTGCGGCCAGTGGTCGCGACCTCCGCCGCCGTTGATCTTGGGAGTCCGCCCGAACTCGCCCCACACGACGACGGTTACGTCCTTGAGCATCCCGCGCTGTTCGAGGTCTTCGATCAGGGCACTGACCGCCTGATCCAGCATGGGCATCTCGGAGCGGGCCTGGCCGAAGTTATTGCCGTGCCAGTCCCAGCGGCTGAAGGACAAGCTCACGCAGCGGACACCCGCCTCAATCAGGCGGCGAGCGGTGAGGAAATTGTCCAGCAACCGTGGCCCGCCGTCGTCCTTGAGTTCATTCACCCCGCGCCCGTAGCGATCGCGGACCGCCACCGGCTCCTTCTCGATGTCGAGGGCATCGGCCAGCTTGCTGCTGGTGAGGATGCCGAACGCCTGTTGCGTGAAGCCATCAACGCCGTCCATCATCCCCGAGGCGTCGACGCCATGCCGGAAGCGGTCGAACTCCCGCAGGACGCTCTTGCGTTCGGCGAGGCGGTCGAGCGAGACCCCTTGCAGCACCATGTCCTCGCGTCCCTCTCCATGCGGGGTGAACGGGGCATGGGCGACACCCAGGAACCCAGGCACGCCGTTATCCGCCCACGGCATGTGCCCCATCCGCGGCGACAACCCCACATACGCCGGAAGGGCCGGGTCGCGCGAGCCTTGGAGCTTCGACAGCACCGAACCCATCGCGGGCCAGCCACCCGGAGGCTGATTGCGGTTGTGCCAGCCAGTCAGACACTGGAAGGCGTAGTGGTCCCCCGTGGCCCCGACCATCGACCGAATGAAGACTGTCTTGTCGGCAATCGAGGCCAGCTTCGGGAACAGCTCCCCAATCTCGATCCCCGGCACCTTGGTCTGGATGGGAGTGAACTCGCCCCGGATATCCGCCGGGGCATCCATCTTGATGTCCCACATGTCCTGGTGCGGCGGGCCACCGGGCAGGAAGACCATGATGATCCCCTTCCCGTTCCCATTCACGCCCGCAGCTTGTTCCGCCTGAAGGATTTGCGGCAGGGCCATGCCGCCCATGGCCAAACCGCCGATTTGAAGAAACGACCGCCGGGAAAGTCCGTCGCACAAGCCGATCGGATTGCCTTGAATTCTGAGCATGGTCGGTCCTCCAGCGTCCGGGAGTCTCTTCGTCATGAGGAGACTCGACATATAAGCCTATTTCTATCCAACCTGTCCGGTCAAGGCAGAACGTGGGGATTGGGGAAAATAATCGAGAGCCAGACATCCGAATTCACCGAAGACTTCGGATGTCTTGGCCGTCGCGAACGCACGAATCGGTCTGGAAAGTCATGATCCGGTCGGAGTCGGACTGCGTCACAGCCTATGTACATCGACCATCAGCCGCCATCCCGGTCGGTCGACCTCGGAACGAACCCATGCTCACCTGCCTCCCCCTCTCGATCTGTTCCTGGAACTTTCGAGTCCTGGGGCTAGCTGGCGGCACAGCGAACCTGACCTTCAACTGGTTCACTGAACAGGGGACCATGGAATACGAGGGAACCGAATACGCCATCGTGAAACACGGCTGGCTCAGCGGGCATTGGACGTTGGAGGGGCGCGACGGGGTCGTCTACAACGGACAGAAAACCAGTGCCCTGACCCGCAGCTTTGAAATCCAGGGAGATGATCTCCAGCTGACCCTGCAGGCCCAGTCGGTCTTCACGAGGTGCTTTGAACTGCTCGAAGAGGGCGAGCTGGTCGGCACGATCTCTCCGAAGCATCCGTTCACGTGCCGCTCGTTTGTCGACTGCGAGGACTCGATCCCGGAACTGGCCCAGTTGTTCGCCTTCTGGCTCGTGGTGATCACTTGGAAGCGGTCTGCTCAGAACAACAACAGAAACCCGTAAGGAATGGGAGCATCTTCAGAATCGGTGTTCAGGAAAAGTCATCACCATTCCGTCCAATTTCCTGTCACCGTGCTTCGCTGCCTCTGATTAAGACCAGCGGACGCGCTGAATGGCAGTCGCGGCTCGGCAGGAGCCTCGCCCTCCCGAGGGTGGCGAACCCCCAAATCAAAAGTTGACAAGGCATTACTCCTCAACGACTTCCCGATCTCCGGTTCAGCGATCGCTGTCGAATCCCGTCGGCTTCCATCTGAGCGAAATGATTGTCTCTCCGCGAATTCCGGCAGTTGCTTTGGACCATGTCACTGACGACTCAGATGCCCCTCTAGACGCTCAAAACCGTGCCTGGGGCACCTTGCTGCCCCGGGAAGGTCCACAGCGACCCCACCGGGGCCACCTCGCGAGGGATTCTGGTGGCTGAGTCGCCTGCGTTTCTGACGCACTCACAAAACCAGCGACATAACCGATTCCTCTCGTTTCCGGACTCTCGGGAGGCTAGAATCCAGAGTGTCGCGGTCCTGCGGGGTCGTGGACTCCCGCCTCACCGCAGCCCCTCCCTCCTTGCTGCTTGATATGCCATCACCTCCTTCGCGGATCGTTGGAACTCTGGCGCTGCTGGCTGTCATGGTCGTGGCAGTCGGGCTGCCGCTCCGCGCCGCTGACCCGACTCCGGAGCAAGTGAAATTCTTCGAAGAGAAGGTCCGCCCGCTGTTGGCGACTCGTTGTTACGAGTGCCACACCGCAGCCAAGAAACAAGGGGACGTGCGACTCGATTTGCGAGCGTCGGTGTTCCCGGATTTGATCGTGCCGGGGCAGCCGGACCAGAGCCGGATGTTGCAGGTGTTGAAGTACGATCCGAACGACACGCAGATGCCGCCCAAGGGGAAGCTGCCGCAGGGGGAGATTGATCTGCTGACGGAGTGGGTCAAGCGGGGGGCACCGTGGCCAGCGGATGCACCGCTGGCCGTCCATGCGGTCGCGGGTTTTCCGAAGCGGGACAACGGCGAGATCGACTTCCAGGCCACCGCTCAGACGCACTGGGCCTACCGGGCGATTGCGAAGCCGGTGCCGCCCCCGGTGGCGACGCGGGATCGGTTGAGGACGCCGATCGACGCCTTCATCCTCGCGAAGCTGGAACCGCAGCAACTGGCCCTCTCCCCCGAGGCGGACCGCGCGACGTTCATTCGCCGCTTGTATGCCGACCTGCTCGGCATCCGCCCGACCTACGACGAGATCGAAGCGTATGTCGCCGACCCGTCGCCGACGGCGGATGCAGACCTCGTCGACAGGTTACTCGCCTCGCCCCGTTACGGCGAGAAGTGGGGTCGGTTGTGGCTCGACATTGCGCGGTATGCGGATACGAAGGGATACGTGTTCACCGAGGAGCGGCGGTTCCCGTTCTCGTACACCTACCGCGATTACGTGGTCAGTGCCTTCAACAGCGACAAGCCGTATGACCGATTCCTGATCGAGCAACTCGCTGCCGATCAGTTGGAACTGCCGCGGAGCGACCCGGCACTGGCGGCGATGGGGTTCCTGACCGTGGGGCCGAAGTTCCTCAATGACACGCCTGCGATCATCGACGACCGCATTGATGTCGTGACGCGCGGCGTGATGGGCATGACGCTCGGCTGTGCCCGGTGCCACGATCACAAGTACGACCCGCTGCCGACGCAGGACTACTACTCCTTATACGGAGTCTTCGCGAGCAGCCGTGAGCCGGAGGAACTGCCGCAGGTCGGCGAGGCCGATACGGCTGCTCCCGAGTATCAGCAGTTCGCCGCAGAGTTCGCCAAGCTGAACAAAGACGTGACAGACTACCTCGACGGCGTGTACGCGGAGTTCAGCTCGCAGTCTCGGAACCGCATCGGCGATTTTCTGCTCGCCATTGCTCAGCGAGCCAAACTGGTTCCCGCCGGAGTGGAGATCAAGATCGAACCTCCCCTGCGTGATCAGCTGATCGACCAGTGGGAGCAATATCTCCAGCAGCAGGCCAAGCCCGAGAATCGCGTCTGGTTCGCGCTTGTGAAGCTGCGGGAACTGCCCGTGGAGGGCTTCGCGTTGGCGGCCTTGGAACGGATCAATGGGTGGAATCCGGAACAGTGCCATCCGGCGTTGCTCCAGGCTCTGAAGGACCAACCACCGCAGAACTACATTGATGTTGTGCGGGTCTATGGCCGCGTCCTCAACGAGGTTCGCGAACGCTGGGAGCGAGAAAAGACCGCTGCACCACAACTCACCGCTCTGGCGGACGCGGATGCGGAGCAGTTGCGGCAGGTGCTGTACGGGGAGGGTTCTCCGGGAGCGATCCCGCGCGATCAGTTCGAGCGGTTCATCGGGCGCGACCAGCGGGACAAGGCCAAGGAGCTGAAGAATAAAGTCGCCGAACTCATGGTGACTTCGCCCGGTTCGCCGCCGCATGGGATGGTGCTGGTCGACAACGACAGCCCCATGGAGCCAGTCGTCTTCGAACGCGGCAATCCCGGTCGGCATGGCCCGCGCGTGCCTCGGCGGATGCCGCGGATCATCGCGGGGAATGAGAGTCCGCCGTTCAAGATCGGCAGCGGTCGGCTGGAACTCGCGAGGTCGATTGCCAGTCCCGACAACCCGCTGACCGCGCGCGTATTCGTGAACCGCGTGTGGCTGCAACTGTTTGGCAACGGACTAGTCAACACGCCGAGCGACTTCGGCGTGCGGACCGATCCGCCGACGCATCCGGAACTG
>JAYTWO010000060.1:0-2083 GCA_043743415.1 Planctomycetota bacterium | reverse complement strand
CACTCACCCACCGCGCGTCGGACCTGGACCCCGATCGCGATCTGTGTCGCGAGGCAGGCCAGCACGGACGCGTATAGCAGCGGAGCCCAGAACTCGGGGCCTTCAGAATACCTTAATGTGGTCAGGTTGCGGGCGTCTTGGCCGAGCAGGGAGATCCGCACCATCTCGAGCAACGGCATCACGAACACCCCCGCCAGGACTAGCGTCGCCAAGGCCCAGGCGACTGCCCCGCGCCGCACGCGGATCGAATAAAATGTCGTCAGATGTAGCAGCAGCACGAAGTTGGTGATGAGGACCAAAGCTCGTGGCTGCCACTCGAGCAGCAGGGCATCCTTCCCCTTCAAGATGAATGATCCCACGACGCAGGCGACCAGCGTCGGACTCATCACGACCAGCCCACCCCAGAACTTGCTGGCCACAATCTGGCCCAACGAGTTCGGCGTCAGGATCAGATTCGGCAGCGTCCCGGCGGTGTACTCGCCCCCCAGAAAGCTGCCGGAGAAGGCGACTATCTCCAGCAACAAGATCGCGAACAGGCTGGCGTGAACGATCTCCGTCAGGTTCGCCCCGTACTGGGCTTTGAACCGTTCCTCGAAGAGTTTCGCGGCGACGATCAAGCCGATGTAGAGCAGCGACTTCCCCACGACCGTGGTGAACCCGCCACCGCCAAAGTGGAACTCCTTCCACGCCAGCGCATTCCCGCGCGGGCGAGTCACCCACAACTGCCAGCGCTGCGCCCGCCCGCCCGCACGAGACCGGTGCGGGTCGTGGGTTTCGGTGTACTCGGTAAAGCGGTCGAACAGCAGCCACGAGACACCGAACAGAGCCGCAGCAATTCCGAGTGAGGCCCAGAACTGCCCGGTGACGAGCGGGGTATGCCGGGACATGATGGTCTCGGATAAGCGTCCCTCAGCCGAGAACCACAGTCCGAATTCGTTGACCCGTTGCAGAGCCGAACTCACGAAGGGCACCTTCTTGCCGAAGCCCGCCGTCTGAGAAATGCCCGCCAATTGCCCCGACCAGAGTGCCAGTGCCCCCACCACGAATGTGAGCGATGTCGCACTCGAATTCCGGCGACAGACCACCGAGAGAAACAGCCCGACATTCCCCAGCAGAATCAGAAACGCGGCCAGCGACAGATAGGCTGCAATGATCTGCGTCACCGTGGTTCCGCCCAGCACGATGGCCAGAAACGCAAACGGCAACTGGATCAGGAAGATCAGCAGCGCGATCACGATGCGGGCGGACGACTTCCCGAACATCAGTCCGGCATTCGAGAACCCCGCCAGCTTGAGCAGGCCCAGTGTCCCCTGCTCTTTCTCTTCGGTGATGACCGATCCGAAGTAGCTGCTCCCCGCCACTAGGATCAGCATCAGATCGAGGTACGTCAGCGACCGCACGAACTCCCGCCCCACTCCTCCCACGAACCAGGAGGAGTAGTGCGCACTCAGCAGCATCCAGGTCGCAACCAGCAGGCTCCCGATCCGGAACCGGTGCGAGGTGGTGCTGCGCGACTCCTGACGCAGGGAGTGACTGAGCAGTGTCAGCAGATTGAGGACGTTGGGGACGAACATCAATTCACCCCCGACAGTGGAACATCGGTCACGTACAGCATGCGGCCTCCCTGGTCGGGGAAGTCACCGCTCAGTTGGAGTTCCTTCGGCAGGTCGGTGTAGAGCATCACGCGGGCGTATCCGTGGGGGAGGGCGAACGAATCCGGAAACACCAGCGACCCGACGGAGAAGCCATTGCCCACGCTGCCCACGAAGGCATCGGTGTAGATATCGTCCGAAGTCCGCATGTCGAACAACCACCCCAGCAGGCTGGTCCGCCATTGCATCCGCTTGGCATTCCGCACTGTGTAGGGACTGATCCAGTCCTGCATGCTGTCCCCCCAGTTCTCGGTCGGCTTCAACTCTCCCGTCTTGCCAGTGAACTCATAGACCTCGTTGCCGATCACCACGACGGCGGCATAGACCGGAGCTGTGTACGACGGATCGAACGCGATCTTGGCGGACTTGGACTGCAACTGGTCGATGCTGGCGGAGTCGAGCCGGAGCGGGATGTCGGGCATGTCGACCCG
>JAYTWO010000059.1:0-4069 GCA_043743415.1 Planctomycetota bacterium | reverse complement strand
CCCAGAAGACGATCGTCGTACTGTTCGATCAGCTGTCGCATGGCGTTGCCTTTGGTGATGGTGAGTGGGTTGTCAACACCACCCACCGACCACCAGACGCAACGCCTTTTCGTTCAATTCACCCAAAAGACAACTCTCGCCGCCCCTCACTGTTGGGTTGTGGCCGCAGGCCACTCCAAGCCTCCGTGGTGAATTTCTGCCGACTTTTGTGAGGCACACACGGCAGGGGGTGTGCATCACAAAAGTCGGCACACGCTGACGAACCCGTTCCGAGGCGACTTGTTCCGTGGTTCCACATTTTGGTTCATCCGACTCTTTTTTTGGGTGTCCAGTGCCCGAGGTGGATTTTCTAATGCATCTCTCCGATGTCAGATGCTTGCAGGGAGAGGCAACCCTCTGTTGCAATACCCTTGCTCGGGGAAGCGGAGGCAGGCTCTGCTGGGAAGCCACCGGCCAGGGAGTCTCCTGGTCTCCGATGCACCAAGGGCCTCTTTCGGAATTGGCACATGGGACATCGGAGCCCTGCCTCCCTAAGGAGATGTCAGACAATCACCTGCCGGGAGAGTCGCCTTTTGCTCCGCGAAAGGACGTTCTTTCGCGGAGCGAAAGACGACACTTATTGTTTTACGATTCCTAAATCCAGAGGCCGTCTGGCTATCCGAAATCCCCCCAAATCGTCGGATGAACCAGAAAGATCACTCTTTCACCCGAATTAGGAAATCAAACAGTTCCCCGTAACGCTTCCCATCCAGTGTGATGTCGAACGGGACGATCTGCACGCCTGATGGAACGGTGTGGCGATTCACGGTCAGCTTCACGGGATAACTCTGGCGGCTCTCGGCGTCGATTGTGCCCTCCAGCACAGCCGGTTCGGCGGTGAGGCCGGGGGGGAGCTTGAGTTCGATGCGATGCTTCTGGGGCGTCGAGCGGAAGTTGCGAACGGTGATGATGACTGTCTGCGTTTCGGCCTGGCTGAAGTCGACGCGGTAGGGGTAGGCGGAGACCCAATAGGGGTCGAAACCGTACTCGTAATCTGGGTCGGGGAGCAGTCCTTGATAGTGCTGGATAATCTCTTTGGACCACTCGTGATAGCGGTTCAGGAACTCGGCGGGGTTGTGCATGACGTAGGAGTGGCTGCCCATCACGATGTCGGGTTTGAGGTCTTTGAGATACTTGCTGCCGAGGAGATAACCCTCCTCGAAGATCGCGCTGTTGCGGGCCACGACGGCTTCATGGCCGTTCTGCTGGGGGTCTTGAGAGTTGCCGAAGAGGTTGTCACCGGTGAAGGCAATCCGCTTCCCATCGATCTCTAGCCACAGGCAGTTGCCGAACTCCGTCTGCCCCGGCATCCAGTCGACGTGGATCGTGTACCCCTCCCACTCAATCGTCTCGCCGTCACGAAAGCCCTTGTCGATCTTCATCCCATCGAAGCCATCGCCATAGGCCGACACCAAGGCTGCGTAGTCGTAGCGGCGGGGGTTTTCGCAGCGGTCGACAATGCGGTCGAGCGTCCAGGCTTTGGCACCGTACTTCTCCTTGAGTTCCGGGCCAAGCAGGAAATGATCGCCGTGCATGTGCGAAATCCAAAAGGCATCGATCTCCTTCAGCCCCAGATGCGCCCGCATGCCGACGATGATTTCTTCCAGCATTGTTTTCGGAAACAGCCCACAGTCGAGGATCAACCCGTGACCACTGTCCGACACGATGATTGCGAAGTTCTTCCCCTGCGTTTTATGACTGAGTTTATACAAGTGCGGCGTCACCTGGCTGATGAGCGGAACTGCGGTCGGCTTCGAGATCGAGTCGCGGTCCTGCTCGGTCGAGTCAAACACCGGGTAGCCACGCACATAACTCTTTCGAAATGCCACCAGCTTCTGGCGATACGCTTCGAATTGTGACTGGGGGGTCGGGATCACTGGACCATGAGAGGGAAGAGCCAGATCCAGTTCCTGTCCGATCAACAACTCAACCGATTGAATCAGTGTGTCAATCCCCTTGGCGAATCCGTAATCCCATTCTGTATCGAACCAGGTCGACATCCGGGCACAGCTAGACATGACGCCCCCGGTGAACGCGATCGTCTGCTCATCGTCTTGAAGTACGTAGGTCATGCTGCCCGGTGAGTGCCCCGGCGTGTCGAGACACTGGATCTCACGGCCACGCCAGGAGAAGACCTTTCCCGGTTCGAGGGTCTGGTCGAGCGGAATCGGCTGGCGGGGAGGTCGGACATAGCTCGCCCCGTAGACCGAGAACTTGTCGTCGAGCTTCGGATACCACTTGCGAAAGTCGGTCGGCTGCTCGAACAGAGCCTGTTCGGCCTGGGGAGCGGCCACCTTCGTCAAGCTGCGATCGACCCGGTCGATGCCCTGGCACTGTTCCCGGTGATGGTGCGTGAACAGGATCCACTCGACTTGCTTCACACCGATCTCGGCCAAGTGATCCAGCACACTGCCATCGCCCAGATCGATCAACAGCGCCTTGTCCCCCTCGCGCAGCACGTACGCATTGCAAGTGTCGGTCCACACGAACAGGTCCGGCTGCGATTTTGCGTCGGGCTGTCGAAAGCTGGGCGGGGAGGTGGCGGGCCTGTCTTGTGCCGCTGCATACTCCTTGTGTTGAAGGCCCAGCAGCACGCAGAGGAGAGCCAGCAGTTGAGAAACAGAAAAAGACGGTGTGATCATCGCAGTCCCTCGGGATGGGCTGGGGCGGAGAGGTCGATTCTGCTCGGTGGAATGGCTCGCGTGTGCTTCTTTTCGAACATCTCCAGTGGCTCGTCAAGCCTCGCGTCGCTACGCTCACCGCATGCCAAGCACTCCCTCCCCCATTCTGCGATCGATCGCCATCAAGTTCGGGCTACTGCTCGGCTTGGCGGGTGGGGGGGCGTGCGTCATCCGTTGGCTCAGAGGGTCGAGCTGGTTGGAGTCGATGTATCTGGCGTTTATCACACTCTCAACATTGGGGTCGCGGGATGTGGCCGAGGGGCCGCACGAGAATGCATTGATGGTCTTTATGATGGTCTACGTCGTACTTGGGCTAAGTACGTTCGCCTATCTGGCCGCCGATTTGGGACGTTTGATCCTCAATGCCGAGTTCCGCAAACTGATTGAAAGGCATCGCATGGACCGCTCCATCGCCACCCTCAAGAATCACTTCATCGTCTGCGGACTGGGGCGGATGGGCACCTCGATCTGCCAGTACCTGCACGATCGCCAACAGCCGTTCGTGGTGATCGACACGGACGAGGACCAACTCGCCGAGGTCTGCGGCTCGCGGGGCTGGCTGTATGAGGAGGGGGACGCGACCTCTGACAACGTCTTGCGGCGAGCCGGAATACTGGAGGCTCGCTCTCTGGCCACCGTGCTGCCGACGGATGCCGACAACATCTACGTGGTGCTCTCCGCGAGACTGCTCTCGGCTAAGCTGCAGATCGTGGCCCGGGCCAGTGACGAAACGGCCATCGAGAAGATGCAGCGGGCGGGGGCCACGCGGGTCATCAGCCCCTTCAGCAGCGGAGCCGTCAAGATGGCCCGCTTCATGCTCAGTCCGAGCATTGAGGACTTTCTGGAGATTACCGATAAGCGTGGCGGCGAACTGGAACTGGCCGATGTGCAGATCCGCGAGACGAGTCGTTACGTCGGCAAGAAACTGGCCGACACCGATCTCCGGGATCGCGGGGTGATGGTCATCGGCATCCGCCGGGCCAGTGGCGAGAAGCTGCTGCCGCCTCCCGGAACCGCCATCATTCTGGCTGGTGACAGCCTGTTCGCGTTCGGCAGTTCGGCAGCGGTGAATGCCATGATCGGCGAGGATCAGGCGACGCAGTCCTGAACGGGAGCGTCGGCGAATGATCCGAAATCGCTGGGGTGAGGCCAGCGGGGGAAATAGTCTCCTCGCCACTGCGGATTGTCCCCGTGGTTCCCGCGCTTGTTCGCTAAGGTAGCGCACAAGCGCGGGAACCACCCCGACAAGCGGAGTGGCGGGGAGATGATTATCGCCCGCCTGCCCGACACTCACATCCACCATCGGCTGGCGAGCCACATCGAACCGGCGACTTCGGAGAAGTCGCCGA
>JAYTWO010000058.1:0-4418 GCA_043743415.1 Planctomycetota bacterium | reverse complement strand
CCGATGACGGCGACCTCTCCACCGGTCGCTGACTGATGAGTCGAGATCACTCGCTGGAGGTCAAAGCACCACTGCCCCAGCAGCGGTCGACCCACCCATAAACCCCACTCAGCGGAGTTGTGATCGGGGGCATGTCCCACAACGTCTCGTTCCACAGCTCCGGCCCCAGTCGCCCGCAGCTGCGGGACCAGGACGGCCCAATCCGCCTGGGAACATTTCTCGCTCATGGCCCGCACGAGGTCGTTGTTCTGCGGGTCGAGGTTCACGAGAACGACCAAATTCACGGGCCGATCCGACTCGCTCACGATCGTCGTCGAATCAGTCGAGAGTGAGAGCCCTGGTTCGCTCTCGTATGTTTCAATACCCGACGCAATCCCATCGACTAGACCGAGCGACGCGATTTTCCGGGGAAAGTCTTCCTCTCTGGGGTTGTTATGAAAGAGACTCGACTTCCGCAATCTCTCTCGCAGCAGCGGTTGCAGCGACTCCCACGCCTTCGCATCGACGGGATCGGCAATCCGCTTCACCAACCGCTCCCCCTCCGCAGCCGCGAACATCGGCAGTGTCACCCAGTCATCGGGCCGCGTGTCGCCGGGGTAGCAGCGGATCGATTCGGGGTCTTCGAGGGTCATGGCGGGGTCGGGCAGTGGGGAGCCGTCGCCCTCGCCTTTGAGCTTCAGGGTCATCCAGCCGTACATCCGCTCGCGCATCGTTTTGCTGTAGTCGTGGCCGCAGTCGAAAACCGTTTGTTGCAGCTCCGCCGGTTGGCCTTGCAAGTCGAAGAACGTCTGGGCGACGGCCAGGGACTTGCGAGCCTCTTTGACCGAGAACTGGTTCGCGTCCTTGGTCGCATTAAAGATCATCAACCCGCGCGGCGCACACAGGCCGAGAATCTCCCCCTCGCAGCACCAACTCGCCGCCCCCGGCACGACCTCGCACATACAACATGCCGCGCCGAGGTACGCATTGTACGTCCCGACCGAA
This sequence comes from Planctomycetota bacterium, assembly GCA_043743415.1. Lineage (GTDB taxonomy): Bacteria > Planctomycetota > Planctomycetia > Planctomycetales > Planctomycetaceae > TH-plancto1. Next base: position 3,434 of record JAYTWO010000058.1, on the reverse strand, counting down.
CAGACCGGCACGATCGCCTTGAACCGCGTGTCCCACGCCCCGGCGTACATCGTTTGGTTCCCGCCGCCGCTGGCTCCGGTGATCCCGATCTTGTCGGGGTCGACTTCAGGGCGGCTCTGCAAGTAGTCGACCGCCCGCATGTTCTCGTACACCTGAATCCCCGACAGCGGCTTGCCGGTCGGCAGCAGCGTGGCAGCTGTCATCTCGCCGTGGTACTCGCCGAGAGCTTCGCCGACCCCCCGCTCACCGGCTCCGAAGGCATCGACCGCCAGCACGAAGAACCCATGCTTCGCCAGACCGATGCAGCGGGCCTGGACCTGCGGAGCTTGCTTGGCTTCCTTCCAGTGACCATGCACGCACAGCACCGCTGGGAGTTTTCCCTCCTTCTTCGGCACATACGCATGCGCTGTCATCCACACGCCGGGGTAGGTCTGAAGCAACAACCGCTCCAGCTTGTACCCGTCACGGTCGATCTCGCCGAGTTTCTGCGGAGCCAGATCACACGGCGTCTCCGGAAACCCGCCCCACGCCTCCAGCAGCCGCTTGCGAACAACCGCCAATCGGCGCTGAGCAGCTGCCAGATCAGGAAGCGGAGCGCCGCCAGCTGCAACATCACGCTGAGCGGAGGCGCGGATGAACTCCAGGTAGGAGGTGTTCTGCGGCTCCTCAGCCGATACCCAGGAACAGAGTCCCAGCCCCAGTCCCAGGACGAGGCCCCATCGATTCCAGTGCTGCCCCGACATGCGCATTCTCCCCCAGGAAACTGGTCCCGGCGAACCGTGGACTCGGCCTCGCCACGAGACACAGGGCAGCATATCGACCGATCCCGATCAATGCGCGTGAGAGCCGCTTGCCGCGTGGGCATCCGCCAGAGAATCTACGAGGGGAGTCCAGCCTGGTGGCTGTGGGAGCAGTGCGGAGTGTGTGCCTCCGAACAGTCGGTGGAGCCTGCTCTCGCCATCGACCGTGTTCTGAGCCGCGAAGCGGTGGCAGCCGGATCGACATGGCGTGGCTGGGCGTCAGTCACCGTCTCGGTGAAAGGGGGCTCGCTGTCGCCGCTTCGCAGCTGAAGACCAGCCTCACGATCCGAGTCCGCTGGTGTGACCCGATTCCACCGACTTTTCGGACGCACACCAATGCGGAGCAGGCGTCAGTCTGAACTCCTACTCGCTACGGCGCAGTCGGAGTCGAGGGGAACGCTTCGACGCGTGTCTGGACGGTCTTGGTCTGTTCGAAGATAAATCCGTTCCCCAGATCAGCGGTCATATTGACAACCCGCTCCGTGTACGACTCCTTGGGCAGGCCGGTGTCGCGGAAGATCACGCACTGGCCGACCGTCGAACCGCCCAGGACGGTCACGTTGATCTCGTCGCCCTCCACCTGCCTGATCTGGTTGTTCGACTGCGAGGGGATAATCTCGCCGGTGATCTTGACCGTCGCTTCCGCGGGGGTCAGTTCCTGCAAGGTGTACTTGCACTGCACGATCATGGGAATCGGGCGGGTGACGCTGCGGTGGCGGGTCCACTCCTGGCCGGGGGTCACCTCTTGTCCGAAGGGCAGCAGTCCGATGGTGTTGTCGACGAAGTCCGAGATGCCGTTCTCGTCCGATCCGGCCTCCATCCCCAGCATAACCTGCTTCTGCTGGGAGGCAGGCACATTGGCCAGGCAGCGACCTAGGAACTCACGGAACCCGACCACCTCGTTGATCTGGTTGTCCTGGCCAATCCAGAACGAGAATCCGTCGTTGACCATGTCGTGGTAGGCTTGGGCGGCGACCGGAATCTGGGCGGGAGGCTGGGTGGATCGATATTCTAACTTCTGTCCGTCCGTCAGGGTCTGGTCGAATTCGACTCGGTTGTAGCGCACCCCCAGACGGGTGCGACCGTTGGCCACCTCTTCCACCGTGATCGCCATCAGCAGCCGCAGTTGGGTCTGAGCCTGTTGCACCGTGCCATCGCTGGACGTTTGCACGAGAGTTGTGATGACCTGCTTCTTGAGGGGGAACTGCACGCCCGGCTTGAGTTGCAGCTTCAGTTCGCCTCGGGGTTCGCGAGCTGGTCGGGTGGCTGACGCCGACTGATCTCCGGAAGACTTCTCCAGGGGGGCAGTGTCCGCACCGAGAGTCGACTCACCCGCAGCGGACTTACCGCCGCCCTTCGACAGCCATTCCGGGACTTCGGACGCGGTGTCGGCATCGGTGGAATTCTGCGAATTGCAACCGACCGCAAGCAGGCTCACGGCCAGCCAGGTCAAGACAGTTTGAAGACGCATTACGGACTCCAATTCCGGGAATGAACTCACGAATCTGCCAGCGCTGGAGTCCAGGCTTTCGCCTGCTCCGGAGCAGCCTGAAGGCTGGACTCCAACGAGGGGCGGCTCAGGCCGCCTCGCCACGGTATTCGTCATCGGCACCTTCCCCGCTCTCGCAGGGGTGCCCCTCGGCATCGTAGACGAGCGAGTAAATGTTGTCGGCGGCGTCATCCAGATAGGCCCGGATGTTCTCGCTCGACACGCTCTGCATCAGAGCGTCGAGGGCCTGAATCACGCGATCAACTTCGGCGCTGGAGATTTCCTCGTACTCATCCGAGTCCGAGGCACGATTGTCAAAGGCGGGGGGAGGGGTCATCGGGGGCTTCCTTGCGGTGTCAGTCACGTGGGAGCCGTCCTGGCTCCACAGGGTTACTTGCTCTTGCGAGCCTTCTTGGTGGGCTTCGCTGCCTGGGCAGGCTTTGCAGCTGCCTTAGCAGCTTTGGCCTTTTGAACCTGGCCACGAAAAATCTGGTCCCAGCCTTGGGAGAACTTCTGGCTGGAGCCGGTGTGGACTGTGTAACCGGTCATGGTGGGGGATCGAAGTCGAACTCGGATCGGCCTGGGAGAAACCTGTTTTCTCCCCACTCCGATCGATGAGGGGGACAGATTACCAATCCGTTGAATTCACTGCTACAGGATTTCTGGACCATGACCGTAGAATGGAATTCATCCCGTTCTCTTCTGCATGTGGACGATGTCGGCAACCAACAGAAGTGGCGAGCCGGGTGGCGTCCATGGACTACTGCCTTGCCAGCGCCAGGAATTGGGGTGAGCCAGGCCCTCCCGAGGGAGGCGAACCCCCAAAGCAAGCATTGACGGGACATTAGCCGTAATCGGGTCTGCCCACGATCCCTGGCACCCCGAATAGTCGGATGAACCTGAACTCGCGAGTCCTCATTCCCAAGGGGTGTGGCAATCTTGACTGGCGAGATCTGGGTGGGATGGGTAAGCTGTTGGCTATTGAGCCTCATTTCGAAGTGAAGCACGGGCTGGGAGCGAGATCATGGACGGAGCGAACGGGGTGGTGGGTGAGGTCCGGGACGCGAGTTGGGTGTCGCCGGAGGCGCTCCAGCGGGACTTGCATGGGATGGTGGATGGGTTGGCCGAGCAGGGCCAGCGCGCAC
>JAYTWO010000057.1:0-10938 GCA_043743415.1 Planctomycetota bacterium | reverse complement strand
GGTGCAGCTCGAAGTGGCTGCCGCGGCCTGGTGTGCTTTGCACCGTCAGGTCGCCGCCCATCAGGCGCGCCAGGTTGCGCGAGATTTCCAGGCCCAGGCCGGTGCCGCCGTGGCGCCGCGAGCGCGAATCGTCGCCTCGCGAGAAGCGCTGGAACAGCCGGCCGCGGGTGGCCTCGTCGATGCCGATGCCGCTGTCGATGACCGCAAACACCAGTTCGTCCTTGCCCTGGGCCTGGCTGCGCTGCACTTCGAGCCGCACGCTGCCATGGTCGGTGAACTTGATGGCGTTGCTGAGCAGGTTGTAGAGCACCTGGCGCATGCGCGTGGCGTCCTGCAGCACGCGCTCGGGCACGGCCGCGTCGACATGCACCTGCAGCGCCAGGCCCTTGGCGCCGGCCTGGGCCTGCATCAGGCGTGCGGCGTCGGCCACCAGCCGGCGCAGCTCGACCGGCTCGCTGCCGACGCTCAGCGTACCGGCCTCGAGCCGCGACACGTCGAGCAGGTCGTTGAGGATCTCCAGCAGGTGCTGCGCCGATTCGCGAGCGGTACGCAGTTGCGCATGTTGCGATGCGGCCAGCGGCGCGCTGTCGAGCAACTCGAGCATGCCCAGCAAGCCCTGGAACGGGGTGCGGATTTCGTGGCTCATGTTGGCCAGGAAGTCGCTTTTGGCTCGGTTGGCGACTTCGGCGGCCTCCTTGGCTTGGCGTAACTCCTCTTCCGCCAGCTTGCGTTCCGTGATGTCGCGGCAGATGCCGATGAGCCCGATGATTTCTCCCGACTTGGTGCGGAGCGGCACCTTGGTCGTCAGGATCGTACGGCGGAAGCCTTCTGAGGTGACCAGCTCCTCTTCTCGATTGAAGAGCATCACACCGGTCGTCATGACCCGCTGATCGTCGATCTCGAATCTCTTTGCCACCTCCGGTTCGAAGATATTGCGATCTGTGAGCCCCACGAGTTCCGCTTCCGACTGTTTCCCGAGAGAGAACACCAGCGTCGAATTGACCGTCACAAAGCGACCGTGGCGGTCTTTGATGAAGATCACGTCGGGCAGGTTGTCGATTAAGGTTCGCAGGCGGTCGCGTTCCACATGCAGGGCTTCTTCGGTGTCGTGATGCTGGGTAATGTCCCGTGAGATGCCGACGGTGCCGATGATCTGTCCGGTGAGGTCACGCAGCGGAATCTTCGTGGCGGAGACCCAGGAGATGTGCCCATCCGGCCAGACCAGCCGTTCGACTTGATCGACCAGCGGAGTCTCGCTCTGCATGATCTCCCGCTCTTGTGCCAGGGAGGCATCCGCATGCTCGCTCTGAAAGAAATCGGCGTCGGTCTTGTTCCTCGCCTGCCGGGGGTCGGTCAACCCCGACCGCAGCGCCTTGGCACGATTGATCCGCAGAAACCGACCCTCTCGATCCTTGAAATAAATATCGTCCGGGATCGTTTCCATCAGCGCTTCGAGCAGGGCCTGCTCGGATTTCAATTCAACCAACTGCTGCTCCGCCGCTTCAAGGCGAGCTCGCAGTTGTTGATTCTCGGTGAGCAGTGCTGATCGCTCGCGCGGCGTCCCGGGATCGGGCATCGAACGTCCTCCTGTGTCAGTCCCTGCACAGAGTGTCCATGGTGTCCCGAAACTTCGCAAGGGACCGGCATCGGAGTCCGCTGGATATGCCTCTGGATTGTCCGCGATTTTTCCGAAATTGCCGTCTGAGGGCGACTCATGGGTCGTGTACTCGGGCGAACGCCGCACCAGCGATGTCGGAGAACTCGCCGACAATGCAGAGAGCCGGCGACCTACTTCTGCCCCAGGAAGCTGAACAACCGGCGCCTGGGCTTCTCGGCAGCCCCCGCACCTGCCGCCGAAGCCTGGGCTTCCGCCGAACCGGCAGCGAACTGTTCCCCGGAGTCGATCTGCTGGGCGAGGAGTTCGATGGCCTTGGTGGCCTTGGATTTCGGAGCCTGTTCTATCAGGGGCACGCCGTTGTTGCGAGACTCGATCATCGCGGCGTAGTCATTGGGAATCTGCCAGTAAACCTCGCGCCCGATCGTGTCGAGGGCTTTGTTGAGGCTGATCTGGCTGTCTTCCAGCCCGATGCGGTTGACCAACACCTTGACCTTGCCCGCCAGATCGCGCTCTTCCAGGAACTGCGTGATCCGCACGACGTTTCGCAGGCACGGCAGATCGAGTTGGGTGACCAGCAAGACGATGTCGGAGACCTGCATGGCCGCGACATCGAGCGGCGAGAAGCTCTTGCTCACGTCAATGATCAGGTGCGTGAACGTGGCCTTCAGCAGGGCGACCACACGCTGCAATTGATCGGGCGAAATCGGCGGATGGTCATCCATCTGGATCGGTCGCGGGAGCAGAAACGCTCCGCTGGAGTGCTGAGTCAGAGACCGCTTGAGCAGCGAGTAGTCGAGCCGCGAAATATTGTCCGCGACATCTTGAATGGTGTAGTCGGGAATGATGTCGAGCCACACGTCCGCGTCACCCAGACCCATGTCGAGGTCGATGATGCCGACGCTGTTGTCCTTGTTGCGGGCCTCGACACAGGCCAGGTTAATGGCCAGCGACGTGCAGCCCACGCCGCCGCTCGCCCCGACGATCGTCACGACCTTGCTTCCGCCCGATTTTCCCCCCTTGCGACCTCCCCCCGTCAGTTGCAAGCGATCGAGCGCGGCCATGAAGTCGTCGAGGCGGAGCGGGGCATTCAGAAATTCACGCGCCCCATTGCGCATGGCCTGCAGGATCAGGCTGCCTTCCGTCGACTTACTGAGCACCAGGACATGACAGCTCGGGACCTGTTGGCTGACCTGGGCGATGAGTGCCAGAGCTTTGGACTGATCGGCGTCAATACTGATCAGTGCAATGTCGGGCTTGGTTTGTGAAATCAGATCCGCAAAGAATTCATAGCGAGAACATTCCGCTTCCAGCCACACGCTGTCGACCCCCAGCAGAAGGTTCTTGACCGATCCGCGCGAGCCATCGTTGGGGTCGACAATCGCTAGTCGAACAACGTTGCTCATGTTGGAATCCTTGGAAAGACACGGTCCGAGACGAGGGGTGACCCACGATCTGCGGTGGGGAATCACGGAAAGGTGAGACACCATTCCGATCAGATGCGAGAAGTCCGGAGACACTCAGACACTGAAACAGTGAGGACGAGGTTCAGGGGGCCAGCCCCCGCACGCTCTTCGGAGCGGGAGCCTGGCTGGTGGGGCGAGCGGTATTGGGACGTTGCGGCCCGATCAGCCCCGGCTGCGATTCGCTGTCGGAGTCGAGTGAATCCGAGGGGTCAGACAACTCGGCCCGACCGGACTTCGAAGTGCGGCTGCTGGACGCGGGGATCTCCCGGCGAGTGGACGTCCGAAAGGGATCTCTGCCAGCCTGGATGACGCGGCGATCTGCGGCCCGTCCACTCATCGTCTGGATGTCTCCCGGGGGTGGATCGATGGGAATGAGGACGGGAGGTTGCCCGGAGACACCCGGTGTCGAGTAGCCCGGATCCACACACTGGGAGGGAGCACCGTGGGCCGCCCCGCCGTGAATCATGCCCGGCAGTCCGTTGCCATCTCCCCTCTCACACCCGTCGCAGTCGGGTCCGTAACTGGGCACTTCGAGCATGCCATCCAGGAAGAGTTCCTTCGAGGTCGGCTCGTCCTGCATCCAGCCCGGAGCATCGTGCGGAACCTGGTCCGGACGCATGGCAGCCGCCATTTCGGGCGTGACCATGATCAGGAGTTCTGTCTCTCCCATTTCGTGTGTCTTGCGGCTGAAGGCCGCCCCGATGATGGGGAGTTCCCCCAGAACCGGGATCTTGGTGGATGTCGTGATCCGTTTGCGGGAGATCAGACCGCCGATCATAATCGTTTCGCCAAAGTTCATCTCCACCTGGGTATTCACTCGGCGGGTATTGATCCCCGGGATCGGCAATCCACCGATGGTGACTGCGCTGCTGAAGTCGCGTTCACTGACTTCGGGGGCGATATCCAACCTCAAACGACCGTTGCCCAGCACCGTCGGAATGGCCTCCATTCGGACGCCGAACTCTCGGAACTGGACCGAGACGGTCCCGACTCCCCCCGGCACAAGAATCGGAAACTCACCGCCGGACAGCAATGAAGCGGGACGCCCACTGGTGGTCACCAGCGTCGGTTCGGCCAGCACTTTGGCCAGAGTCTCGTTGGTCAGGGCATCCACGAAGCCTTGAAAGCGATTCGAGTTCCCCGTGATCGCAAACTGCAATGGCGAGTTTTGTGCGACACCGAGAGTCGGAACAGGTGGTGCCCCGAAGGGAGCAGTGATCCTGGTCAAGGGGACCAATCCGCCGAGGGTGCTCCCGATCGCATACCGTTGGCCCGAAGCCACAAAGTTGAATCCCAACTCCTTGACCTTGGACCGCTGGACCTCCAGGATCTTCACATGCAGTTGAATCACGTTGACGCCGCCCACCTGCATTTGGTTGTGGACGATTGGATACATCTGCCGGGCGATGGCGACGATCTGAGGGATCGTCTGGGGCTCTGTCACCCAGCCTCTCAAGACCACACTGTCTCTCAACGACACCACATCAATGGCGGAGCCGGGGAACAGCCGCTGCAAGTATGCCTTCAATTCGCGCACGTCGCCTTCGACGAAGACTTCGATGGTATAGACGGCACCCGTCTCATCCTTCACCGTCAGGGAGGTCACCCCCGTCGTCTCCGCACGGAGCCGGATTTGGGTGGGCGAGACGGGAGTCACATTCAGAATCTCGGGATTGAAACCATCGACGACTTCAATCCGTTTCGAGAACTCCAGGGTCCGCGTCTGTAAATGCACGACAGAGAGTTTGCTCGTCGGAGCGATGACATGAAAGGCAGGCTCTGAATCACGAATCTCCCCCGGTGCGACGGCGACCGGACCAGCAGGTGCGGATGTCTGTGCGCTCAGCGGGACCACACCGGCGACCAGCAGGGCCGTCCAGGAGCAGAGGGAGCGAATTCCGAAACCCCAGCCTCGTTGCTTGGAGGTTGACATCCTTGCACCTCAAAAAGAACCGCCTGAGACGGACCTGGGGAACGGCTCAACATGAGTGTTGGACCATTCCCGCGAGAACCGTCAGCAGGCACATCTCTTAGAACTCGTGACGCAATCGATCCTCGATTGCGGGTCCGTGGCCGAGGTCATTTCTGACCGGACGACCACAGACTCTTCAACAGTCCGGGAACTCCGCCGCCCTTGGGGGCCGCTTCTGCTTCCGGTTGATCATCTGGCACATCGACACTGACCGCGTCATTGCCGCTGTAGACCTTCATGGTCCATGTCTTGGGTTTGGGGGTGCTGCTGGAGGCCACCGCCCCCTGCCCGAGGAACCCCTGCACAGTGCTCGAAGCCGCGGACGCCAATGGCGCAGAAACGGTTTCCACCGTAGTCGGTGTGGGAACCACAGCCGCCGGAGTTTTCCCTTCATCGTCCAGGTCTTGGAACCGGTTGTGAGCGTATCCGGGAACGTCGTCGCTCCCGATCGAACGTTGCAGATCCTCCATCACCTGGGAGTTGATCCCGTTGATGTTGTTGACCTCATCGTCCTCCGGGTTCCGCAAGCTCAGTGATAACTTGCCCCGAGACTGGGCCACCTTCACGAAGCTGTCCTGTTCCGGAGACACCAGCAGCGAAACGTTTCGGGCCCGTTGCTCGTTCTTGGAATCTTCGCTGGCGGCGGTCTTGTTCTCCGTCGCAAAGATCTCGATGCACTCCAGCAGCACCTTGGTGGTGGTTCCGCCTTTTTCCGACTTGAAGGTGACGGTGACATCGACCTTGTCACCCGGACGCAGCAGCCCGCTGTGTGTGTGTGTGTCGTCGGCAGTGAAGGTAAACACCCGCATCCCCTTGGGAATCGTAGACGAGACACTGTATTGCCCCTTCTCGCTCATCTTGGATTTACGAATCGGATCCCCCGCCACCACGGAGATCGTGGTGGCGCGTTCCTCGAACTCCTCCGGTTTCAGGACCACATCTCCCTTGAGAGAGGCCAACAAGGTCACGGGAACATCCTTGAGAACCACATTGGTTTCATTCAGGCGTTCGCCGGGCTTGAGATCCTTGATCGCCATCAAGACCTTCTTGGTTTCGATGACGGCTTCCTTCTGGCTGCCCTGCATCGCCTGCTGGACTCCCAGCATCGCGACCAGACCACAGCCAATGGCGACAGCCAACAACATCAGTGCCTTGGGTTTCATGGGATTCACTCCGGAAGGGGGACCTGTGTCCAAGTCGTTCCCGGAGCCGAATCACACTTCGACCCGTGAACAACATCGGTTGCGAAAGGACCACTACTTCACATTATGCGGGTTGTGACGATTGAAATGGTCGGAACGACTTGTCCCGATGCCACGACTTTCCGGACCAACACGGCCAGAAACCTCGCGTCCTGTTTCCAGCACGCGGGGTATCGGCGGTTTCTGCCGGAGCAGTCGCTTCGGCTGGGTTTCGACTACATCATCCCGGCGTAGAAGAAGTACGCGATCGAGGCCACCGTCATCGGAATCCCGTACGGCAGCAGGTACATGCGGGGCTTCCGCTCGGCGGCGATCTCGCTCAGCTTCTTCGGGTCGCGAATGGTGGTCCATTCGTGCCAGATCATCAGGGACTGACCGAAGTGCTTCTTCCACTCGCCCGAGTAGGCCACCATCGCCAGTGCCATGATCGCTCCGACCACGACCGTCCACAGGAAGGCGTTGAACGCGACTTCCATGCCCAGCCAGGCACCCAGCCCCGCCATGAGCTTCACATCGCCCGCTCCCATGCCGCCCACCGCATAGATGGGGAGCATCGTGATCAGTCCGACGCACATGCCAATCAGGGCGTCACTCAGGCCCTGCCAACCTCCGACGCAGGCCCCGTAAATCAGGCCCGTCAGAACCATTGGGAAGGTCAACCAGTTCGGAACGCGAAGCTCTTTGCCGTCGATCCAGGCCGCCCAGATCATGACGACGGAAACGAGCTTGACGTGCCAATTGTCCACCAGAATTTGATGCCAGTCCATGAGTGAGTCAGCCTTTCAGATGAGGGGGGAATCTCTTCGTCCGGTCTGCGAAGCCTCCGGCCCGCGTATTGACCGCCACAAAGTCGAGATGCCGCTGGAGCATCTCTCAGGGGGTTAGGAACGCGCTCCACCGGCCAGGAACCACAGCAGGCTCGCACAGGCCATCGAAACGCCTCCCAGAAGGGAACTGAGTTCAAAAGGAAGCCAAAACGGAATCATGATCTGCCTTCCCATGTGACGTAGAGTTGAGCGTCTTGCGACGAGACACAAAAACCAAGAACCGCCCGACCAGGCGAGCCCGACCGGACGGTTCCGTGATTCGATCGGCCCGTGAGGACCATCGATGAACTACAGGGTCGTGGTGGTCACGTTGTCCAGGCTGTCGGTGACGGCCTGGAACTTGGCGTTTGCACTGGTACCGACAGCCTTGATGGCGGTCAGGCAGACGATGACGATCAGAGCGAGCATGACCGCGTACTCAACTGCGGTCGGGCCATCTTCACTCTTCAGGAACTTCACAACGGATGCCAACATGTCTCTATCCTCTCGAATGACGGCCTCGGTGTCTCTCACGCACCGAAACCCACTTGGACTGTTTCCTCGTCGAAGTACATCCCCCGCCGACTTACAATCCGATTTTCCATGGGAGCGAGTTCACTCGTTGCCGGGTGAACAAGGTTCCGTTCGCGTTCGTTGATTCGTTGGAATCAGGCAGTCACATTCGGAACACACAAACCTATGTCGGGTTTCCAGCCGTGCGGCAAATATTTCCCAGATTCCCAAGAACTCACGATTGCTCCAATCGGACAGTGGCTGATGTCGTTCAAAACACCGGGGATTCGCTACAGTGCTCCCACCCTCCGCCAGCCCTCCCTTCTGGAGCCACCGTGTCCTCTGCCCCGCCCGAAGTCGTCAGCCGTCTGTTGAGCGAACTCCGTCAGGTCGCTCTGCTGAAATCCACGCTCGGATTGCTCGGCTGGGATGAGCAGACGCTCATGCCGCCGGGGGGGGCGGAGCACCGCGCGAATCAATCGGCCCTGATTGCGGGCTTGGCGCATGAGCGCGGGACACGACCCGAAATCGGCGAATACTTCGATCAACTGCAAGACGAGTCCGCCCTCGGTGGACCCGATTCGATCGTGGCGGCCAACGTCCGCGAGGCCCGCCGCAAGTACGACCGCGCCCGCAAGCTGGATCAGTCACTCGTCGAGGAACTGTCCCGCTGTGCCACGCTCGCTCAGCAAGCCTGGGTCGCCGCCAAGAAAGCCAAGGACTTCAAGTCGTTCCTCCCCTGGCTGGAGAAGACGATCGGTCTGAAGCGGCAAGAAGCTCAAGCCGTCGGAGCGGAGTCGGGCGTCCTGTACGACGCCCTGCTCGACGACTACGAGCCGGGGGCGTTGACCTCGGACATTCAGCGAGTTTTCACGTCTCTGCGTTCGGAACTGGTCCCGCTGGTGTCTGCCATACGCGGGTCCAGTCGACGCCCCAACACCTCCATCCTCACCCGCTCCTACCCGATTGCCACCCAGGCCAGCTTCGCGGCCCGCGCCGCAGAGGCCATCGGTTTCGACTTCGAACGCGGTCGGCTCGACACCTCGGCTCACCCATTCTGTAGCGGGATCGGCCCCGGCGATTGCCGCCTGACGACACGCTATAACGAGCACCACTTCCCCGGAGCGTTCTTCGGCGTCCTGCACGAAGCGGGGCACGGCATCTACGAGCAGGGTCTCGACCCCGCCCAGTTCGGCCTCGCCTGCGGTGACGCGGCCTCCCTCGGCATTCACGAGTCCCAGTCCCGCATGTGGGAGAATCTCGTCGGGCGCAGCCGCTCGTTCTGGGAATATTTTTATCCTCAGGCCCAAGCGTCGTTCCCAGAGGCCCTCTGCAGTACCTCGCTCGATGACTTCCACTTCGCCATCAACGATGTCCAGCCGTCCTGGATTCGCGTCGAGGCCGACGAGGTCACGTACAACCTGCACATCATGCTGCGGTTCGACTTGGAACAGGCCCTCATCAGCGGCGACCTGCAACCCGCCGATGTGCCGATGGCTTGGAACGAACGGTTTCGTGAATACTTCGGGATGACTCCGCCGGACGATGCGCTGGGCTGCCTGCAAGATGTCCACTGGAGCGCGGGTCTGCTGGGGTACTTCCCGACGTATGCTCTGGGCAACATGTACGCCTCGCAGTTCTTCGAGCAGGCCAAGACCGAACTCGGCGACCTCTCCACCATGTTCGCACGCGGCGAGTTCCGACCGCTGAAGGAGTGGCTGAACCAGAAGATCCACGGACACGGCATGCACCATCGCGCCTCCGTCCTGGTGGAGCAAGTCACCGGTCGTCCCCTCTCCGCCGAGCCACTGCTCACGCACCTGCGAACCCGCTTTGCCCCGCTCTTCGGCGTCTAAGTAGAACGGAATTCATTCCGTTCCTCCCTTCAACTGTTGAGCGACGAGCGATCGCGAGATTCTTCCTCTTATCCCGAAGGGATTGCAGCGAATAGCCGGTGGTCAGCGTAGCGCCACCACCGGATAGAATCGATCGGAGTTCCCTATCCCGAAGGGATTGCAGCCCTCTGTTGATTCGTGTGACACCCAGCGGAAGGGGTTTGAACATGAGGATCGGAACTGAAACTCCGGGTGGCTTCAATCCCTTCGGGATAGGGACCGACTCACGTAATTTGTCCGGTGGTGGCGCTGCGCTGACCACCGGCTATTCGCTGGAATCCCTTCGGGATAGGTGGAGTCGCGAACTGTCCTCCTACTGCCCCTCAACCCTCAACGCCCCCCCCCCATGTCCTACCGCATCGCCATGCTCGGCACCGGCGAGTTCGCCCTGCCGAGCTTTCAAGCACTGGCCGACTCCCACCACACCGTTGTCGGACTGGTTACCCAACCCGACCGGTTCGACGCGAAAGGTCGCATTCACGCCAACGTGATGAAGGACTTCGCGGCCGCGCGCGGCATCACGGTGCTCCAGCCCACGAACATCAACACCGAGGAGAGCCTCGCCCAGTTGCGAGCGCTGAACGCCGACCTGTTCATGGTGGCTGCGTATGGGCAGATCCTGTCTGCCGAAGTGATCGGTGTGCCTCCGCAGGGGTGCTACAACCTGCATGCCTCGCTGCTGCCCAAGTATCGCGGAGCGGCCCCGATTCAGTACGCCGTCTGGAAGGGAGAGACGGAGACCGGCGTCTCGATCTTCAAGATCGAACCAAAGCTCGACGCCGGGCCGATCCTCGCCACTGTCAAGACTCCCATCGACCCACGCGAGACAGCTGGGGAACTGGAGGTGCGACTGGCCGACCTCGTCGCCCCGGTCACGCTGAAGTTCCTTGATGACCTGCAACAAGGCCCACTCACCGGCATCATGCAGGACAAGTCCCTCGTCACCAAGGCCCCCAAGCTCAAGAAGGAATTCGGTGCCATCGACTGGTCTCAAACTGGTCGGCAGATCAATTGCCATGTCCGCGCGATGCAGCCGTGGCCGATGGCATACTCCTACTTAAAGATCGAAGGCCGCCCCCCTCTCCGAGTTCTCATCCTCGAAGTCTCACCGGAATCATCCCCCGACCACAGCCACCAAGACCCCGGCACTGTCGTCCACAATGACGGCAAATCCCTTCGCGTGAAATGCGGCGATGGCAATCTGACGATCGATCGCATCCAACCCGTCGGCAAACGCTCGATGGCCACTCCCGAATTCCTGCGCGGGTATCCCGTCCTCGTCGGCAGCCACTTCACACCGACTGAATGAACGACTCGGCTGTCACCCTCGGTCCCAAGCTCCGGCCTCATCCTTATACACAACTCGGCGAGGCCAGGGCATGGTAGGCGGCCCAGGCCAAGCTGAAGTCGAACACGCGGCGGAGGCCGCGCCACATCACTTCGGTGCCGGGAGGGCCGTCGTGTTTGCG
>JAYTWO010000056.1:0-7788 GCA_043743415.1 Planctomycetota bacterium | reverse complement strand
CCCAGGGGTTGCAACCCCTGGGCTTTTCGTATCGAGAGGGTTCAACTCAGTGATTATGCCCCTCATGCGGGTCGATGGCTCCGCCGGACTTGTTCTTGATGGCCATCTGAATCTGGTGCGCACTGCGGAGGGCCAGCACGTCTCCGGGAAACACGGCCCCATCGTTGGCGACGACCACCGACGACTGATCGCGGTGAATCACATGCACTCCGACACGGTTGAAGCGTCCCTTCCCGGTCCGCTGAAACACGAACGACTCCACCCCCTCCTGGGCCACGGCATCGAGCGGCAGCACGATCTGATTCGGCCATTCCTCGACGGGAACTTGCAGTTGCAGTCTCTGACCCGGCTTGTACTTCCACGAGATGAATCGCTGGCCCGCAGCGTTCTGGGTATCTCGCAGCACCTCATTGGAGAGATCGACGTAGAACTTTAAGGTGCGTGAGTTCGGGTCGACTTCGCTGGCCATGTACGCCAGCGGCAAGTTCTCGATCCGCTGGCCGCCGGGGAACAGAGCGGCGATGTTCCACGACGCTGTGGCGGCCTGATTGATCGCCGCGATGTCCTGCTCGAAGGCTGAGCCTTCGACATAGAGTTGGCTGTAGTCGGCCAGGACGCAGAGCATCCCGCTCTGTTCGACCGACTGGCCGCGATGGACCTGAATCGTTTCCACTGTGAGGGGAACCGAAGCGGGGACCGATTTCTCGTTCTCATCCGCCTGGAGATTCGAGACCTGCACGATCGACTGCCGCCCCAGCCCATCCGTCAACCGCAACTCCTCGGTCCCCTGAACCGGCGAGGGAACGGTGATCGAGAGTTCGCTCAACAGACGCCGGTCTTTGGCGATCTGGTCGACTTGCCGCGCGGACAACCCATGCAGTCGTAATGCCTCGCGCTGGGCCTGGATCAGAGCCTCGATCTTTTCCTTGGCATAGCGGCGATCCAGCAGCGACTTCCCGGAGATGGCCCCCGACTCGGTGATCGCTTCCAACCGCTTGATCTCGCGCTCCTCGACCCCCAGTTCACCGAGGGCCTGGACAAAATTCATCTGCGTCTGCACCAGATCCTCATGCGTCAGTCGCATCCGAAACAGCAACTGTCCCGGTTCGACCGACGAGCCTTGAATCGCGGCGACCTCGGTCACGACGCCCGTCATCGGCGTCGAGACCTGCAGCAGCGTCTGACCCGGACGCTCGACAATGAGGGCTGGGACGCTGATCGTCTTTCGATAAGTGGTGAGTCCGATCGGTTGCAGAGACTCGGATGTCAGTCCGAGGTTCTTCATCGCCTCGGGAGACAGATCGAGAAAGGCCGGGGCGGGGCCAGCGGCATGCTCGTCGTGGGCGGCATGGTCTGTGTGCTCTTCACCGGACTCGCTCGCGGAGTGCGCGGTCAGTCGGTCGATCAGACCGTTGACCCTCGGCCACCAACTGTCCCGCAGGACGACCGCCATCACGAGGCAGACAACGACCGCCGCCCATGGCGCGAACTTCGAGGTCAGGATCGAACGGAGTTTGTGAAGCATGATGCACTCATTGAAATCAAAAACGGACGGAGGACTGAGGGGCAGCCAGCCTGTGATGGGAGCTACGTTCGCCAGAACGTGGGCGGATGCCAAGGAGCGATCGCCGAAGCCGATCACAGCGGGTCGGTGGACCACTGATTCATCCGGATGCCAAGCCACAGCCGGTGCGAAAGACAACAAGACAGGCGGAGCGAAAGGCGACAATCCCGGCGGAGCGAATGGGGACTCTCTCGTCAGGTGATGGCCTGACGACTGCTCAGCCGCGAGATCAAATACTAAATACGCCACACTTGGAACACGGCACACCACTGCCCGGCACCAATCGGTTCCGTTCGACATCCACCGCAGAGTCTCTCGTTGAACATTCGAGGACTCGGACCGTGGACCACCGTGAGAGCATCAATCCCATGGGAATATTCGAAAGCGGTCGGAACGCTGACCGTGGCAGCCCCGAGATAGGCGCAGCGATCTCGTCGGCAGTGGCACTGATGATCCGGGTGCTGGCAATCTGCTCCCCGGTCTTGGATTGATTCGCCATGCGTGTGGTGGCCGGGCACGAAAGGCTTCTCTGTCTCGTGTTCCGCGCGATGGACACCGCCATCCGCGGAGATCGCGACATGATCGTGGCACGTACACTCACACGTCTGCAGCCAGCAGCTTCCGCAGACGCTGTGAATCAGCATCACGAAGAGCATCGCACTGTGAGCGAACTGGAACACGAACCATTCCCGTGAGGACAACTGACCTCAGTGTATTGTCGGGGAAGTGACCCTTGGGTGCAAGAGGAGGTTTTTGGGCACGCGAGCGCTCCGCTGCGCAAAGCCTTCGCGTCGCGGCTAAACAGCGGCTAAACAGCGGGGATCACGCGATTCGGATTTCGGTTTCACCCACCAGTTCCCCCTGGCAACTCGACCCCGCTCCGGCAGTGCAGCCGTAGCAGTGTCGGCCGGTCACGATCGGGCGGGACGCCAATGCCGTGAGGTCGAAGTCGTGAATCGTGCGAGGCACCGCGGGCACCAGCGGCAGAGCCAGCATCTGGTTGAAGTCGCAGTCGTACAGGTTCCCCTGCCAGTCGACCGACAGTGTGGTGCGGCACATCACCGCTTCTACGGCCAACGGATTGAACGCGGCGAGGAGTTTCTGCATGTACTCCTCATACCGGCCCGAGTGGAGTAATTCATCCAGGAACCGGCTGATCGGCATGTTGGTGATCGTGTACAGGCGGTTGAACTCGATCCCATAGCGAGACCGCAACTGCTCGCGATACGCCGCTTCGAGCTGGGCTTGAGCGGGAGGCAGCGCTGGCCCGACCGGGTTGTACACCAGCGACAGCGTGAGGCCCGACTCAGGCAGGCCGTACCCCAGCCGGTTGAGAAGCTGGAGGGCCTCGACCGATTTGGCGAAGACGCCGTCCCCGCGCTGGCGGTCGCAGTTCTCCTCCAG
The DNA here is from genome assembly GCA_043743415.1 of Planctomycetota bacterium. GTDB lineage: Bacteria > Planctomycetota > Planctomycetia > Planctomycetales > Planctomycetaceae > TH-plancto1. The sequence continues at coordinate 4,820 of JAYTWO010000056.1, read as the reverse complement.
GTAGCAGGGGAGCGAGGCCACGATCTCAACCCCCTGCGTCGCGAGGAACTCCGGGAGATGCCTGAACCCTGGAGCGGTCAGGATCGTCAGGTTGCAGCGGTCGATGACGTGTCGACCGAGGCGGCGGGCGGCGGTGACGAACCACTCGAAATGCGGGTTCATCTCCGGAGCCCCGCCGGTCAGATCGACCGTCTCAATCCCCGTTGACGCGATCACTCGCAGGCAGGCCTCCCACGTCTCACGGGTCATCACCTCCCGCCGCTCCGGCCCGGCGTCGACATGGCAATGCGTGCAGGTCTGGTTGCACAGCTTACCGACATTGATCTGCAACACCCGCACCCCGTCCGCTCGCAGTGGCAGCAGACCGCGCTCGGCCAGCGTGCGCTCGAATGGAGGAACGGCTGTCACGTCCCCCGCTTCCAGGATTTGCAACTGGTGAACCGGATTGGCGAGGGGGCTGCCTTGGCGGAGGAGGGTGGGCGTGGTCATACACGTCATTGCATGCGAAAAGCCCTGGGGTTGCAACCCCAGGGCTTTGGCGAAACGTGAAATTCAAGTGCGAAACTACGCCCTCTGGCGCTGCCGTTCGAACGACAGGATCTCGGGGGCTTCTTGGTGGCGGATGCCTTCGATCAAGGCTTCGAAGACTTGTAGGTCGAGGGCCGAGGCGTGTTCGTCGTGCGGGTGGAACTGGACGCCTAGGCACCACCAGTTGTCTTCGATCGACTCGTACGCCTCGACGACGCCATCCATCGCGGTGGCCGAGACGCGCATGTTCGGGGCGACTTGGTCAACGGCCATGTGGTGGTCGCTGTTGACGCGGATTTCGCCGGGGCCGTAGATCTGGTCCATCTTCGTGCCGGGGACGATCTCGATCACATGCCGCAGGCACGGCTCCACCGGGTCGCGGTGAATCAGAGGCTTCAGGACATCTTCCGGAACGTGCTGGAACAGCGTCCCGCCGCAGATCGCGTTCATCGTTAACATCCCCGTGCCGATGGCCAATACGGGAATCTTCATCTCGTAGCACAGCTTGGCCAACCGGCGGTCGAAGTCCTCACGACGGACCGGCATCGGACGAGTGGAGGGGTGCCTGTCGAAGCCCAGACGCACGGGATCGAGGTCGAGCTTACAACCTCCCAGGACGACGCCATCGAGCAGGGAGAGCACCTGCCGCAAGTCATCGTCATCAGACATCGGTGGCAGCAGCAGGGGATTCCCTCCCGAGGCGTAGACGCAATCGAAGTAACCGGCATGCACCCAGGAGAACGGGTAGCCGTCCTTCTTGGTCGCTGGGCGGAAGTCGGTGTTGATGCCGATGACGGGTTTCTGTGACTTCATGAACACATCCTTGTGGGGAGGATAGAACACCGGGCGGCTGGCCGGTCAGATCGAGCCAACGGGGTGAGAACAGGCTGTGGGTCAACTCGAAAGTCGAGTTATCCATGCACACTTAGAAGGTGAAACACGCCAATCGCGTGTTTGCCGACGAGGGCAGGGGGCCACCACATGGGCCACAAAAGCGGCCACGGAGTTCGAGAGCGGGACTCGTGTGGAGGTGGTGAAAGCAGCCGGAGAGGGAAACCAATCCATGAATTCTCCCGATCCCGATCCTTCGGGGTCGTGTGTCACACATCACCGTGGCAAATCCACGGCCTCGTTGTCACTCGGCCCACTACGTTCCACGCAGCGGGCCAAGTTCTCGATGGGCAAAGGTTACAGGCAGATGTTGCCGGTGTAAAGAAATCGCTTGATTTAGTAGGAAAGTCGACTCAAGTTCGGGTTTACAACACAGGATGCTGTGGATTGTGTACAGAATTACAGGAGTATTTCCCGAACGAGGGAGAGAGTTGAGCCTGCCGTGATGAGAGGGAGGCAGGCACTTCGGACTGCTATGCGGCACACGCGAATCGGCGGTGCAGCTCGATCGGTGTTTCGCCGGGGATGGTCTTCCACGCCACAGTTATTCCGCCCACAGTCTGCGGCGCGACCCCGCCAGAAGTTCTTGAACCGTTTTCTGGACCATCAGCCCCAGATGTCGCGGAGAAACCGCCTGGGCCTCTAAGGCCGATGTGCCTTGAACCATGCCCACCAGCTGTTCCGCTTTCTTTTGGGCCTGTTGTTCCAAGACTGCCTGAGCCGGAACAGTCGGGACGACATCCCACTGCATGCCCAGCGCTTGCGCGATGGCCACGGCATTCTCAAGACTCACTGCGGTGCTGTGACCGGTCAGAATCCGCTGGACTGTCGGCAGAGAAACACCGCTTTGCTCAGCTAATGCGGACTGGCTGAGTCCGAGTTCTCGGCGGCGGCAGTCGAGCTTCTCAAAAAGCGGCTGAGGGTTTGTCACGGTCGCATCTCCCACTGAATCACACATCATATATGACATGTCCTCAGCGGGGAATAGTACTCCGAACTGGGTTTAGCCCCAGATCCAATCCACTTTCGATCAACCATCAACCCTCCTCCCTCACCGCGCCTCCCCGTGCAGCCCGTAATCGTCAATCTTCTTATGCAGCGTGTTGCGGTTGATCCCCAGCTTGCTGGCGGTCTTGGTTTGGGTGCCCTGGAAGGACCGCAGCACTTGGAGGATCAGTTCCTTCTCGACCAAGCCCATCACCTGCTCATGGGCCTTCCCTTCCTCCTGCACGCGGGACAGCCCGAGGTTCACGAGTTCGGTACACAAAGCCTCAATACTGTTCCGCTGGGCTCGACCGAGCCGGACCGGGGCCTCGCCTCGCAAGTGGGCCGGTAACAAATCGGGGGTCAGGACCGGTGTCGGAGCGAGTACCGTCGCTCGCTCGATGTAGTTCTCTAACTCACGAACGTTGCCGGGCCAGCTGTAGTTCTTGAGGCACTCCAGCGCCTCGGGCGACAGCTTCAGCGGTGGCCGCCGCATGTCGGGAGCGAACCGCATGGCGAAGTGTTCGGCCAGCGGGGAGATGTCCTCAATGCGGTCCCGCAGTGGCGGCAGATAGATCGGCAGCACGTTCAGCCGGTAGTACAAGTCCTCGCGGAATTGCCCACGATCGACCATCTCGTTCAGGTCGCGATTCGTCGCCGCCACGATCCGGCAGTCGACCGAGATCGTCTTGGTATCGCCGACCCGCTCGAACTCATGCTCCTGCAATACCCGTAACAGTTTGACCTGCAACGTGTAGCTGATGGAGTTGATCTCATCGAGGAAAATCGTCCCGCCGTGAGCGGCCTCGAACCGTCCGGTGCGGTTCTCATGCGCACTGGTGAAGGCCCCCTTCACATGCCCGAAGAGTTCACTCTCCAACAAGGCATCGCTCAAGGCTCCGCAATTCACTCGGATAAACGGTCCTGTCGCCCGGCGGCTTAGCTGGTGAATCCCCTTGGCGACCAGCTCCTTGCCCGTTCCGGTTTCGCCCAGCAGCAGCGCAGTCGCCGAACTGGCCGCGACCTTGCGGGTCATGCGATAAACGTCGCGCATGGCGGGGCCACGGCCAATCATGCCCTCGTACAGAGGGGAATCGTCTTCAACAGTGTTCACGGCAGTGTCCGGTGAGAATTCCGGCGAGCTGCCCAAATTGTAGGCAGTGTTCCACTAATCTCAATCGACACTTGAAAGGAATCTGGCGAACCTTTACGTCAAGACAGATATTCGAGACTCAATAATGCATCGAAGCCTTGCAATTGCCTGCCATGGAGGCAGTTCACTGGGATGGTAAACTGGCCGATCCGTTCAACCGGCTCCAAGCCAATCCCGGCTTCTCCGTCCGGAACTGGACCAGACGCTGATGTTTCACCTCGGTGACATACAGCGTTCGCCCGTCGGGTCCGCCGAAGCAGACATTGCTCGGAGAAGCCCCCAGGACATCGACCTCATGCAGGATCTCTCCGGTCGGCGACATGACCACGACAGTCCCCTTGCCATAACGCGAAATGTACAGGTTCCCGTCCACGTCACAGCGCATCCCGTCGAACCCATGATCGGGGAACTGCCGAATCAACTTCTTGCCCGAGAGCAGCTTGTCCGCTCCGATCTCGAAACTCCAGACGTTCCGCTGCACGCTCTCATTCACATACAGATGCTTCCCGTCGGGGCTGACCTCGATGCCGTTCGTTGTCCCCATCCCACTGGCGAGTGGTGTCACCTTCCCATCACGATCGATCCGCCACAGCTGTCCGGTCCCCTCCTTCCAGCTCGGGTCGCTGGCCCACAGCGTTTCGTCCGGTCCCAGTGCCAGATCGTTGGGCTGGTTCATCTTCGGCTCGTGAGCGAGCACAGTGATCTTTTTCGTCGCCGGATCGATCTTCAGAACCTGATGGGCCATGTAGTCGGCCACATACATCATCCCCGCTTTATCGAAGACGATCCCGTTCCCAGAGCTCCCCTCGGGCAGCGTCAGCCAGAGCTCGCCTTGCCCGGCGGGCGTCACCTTGCCAATCGTGTGATCCTTCTCGAAGCAGACGGCATAGACATTCCCCGCTTTGTCACACGCCGGACCTTCGATGCCGGCTGTGAAGGACTTCTCGGCGGACAGGGGCTTCGCCGTCCAGAGCGGCTCTTCGGCGGGAAGACGGATTGCGAACAAGCCAACGAGCATCGTTGAGAGCAAACGGGTGATGACGCGCAGTGACACAAGATTCTCCACAAGGAAGGGGTGGACCGGTTTGCGGTCGAGAAGCGACTCTGCCCGGAAAGGATACGGGATGCACACTGTCCAGAGGAATGCCTCGGAGAACTGATCGCATTAGGCGAGCGGTCGGTCAGAGTCTCCCCGTAAGACGGCCTTTCCAGGCCGTCTCACCGCGTGAAGTGGGACCAGACGGCCTGGAAAGGCCGTCCTACT
>JAYTWO010000055.1:0-16419 GCA_043743415.1 Planctomycetota bacterium | reverse complement strand
GCTTTGACTCGCCAGTGCTGGGTGGACTCATCTCGGATGAGTGACCACTCACGCCCAAAATCACTGGCGGCCCAAAGCGACCGCCAGTGGCACCCGGCGGGAGCTTGGTAACGAGGGACACGCCAAGACTCGACGGACTGGAAGTCCGTCGTACAGATGCGGGGCGGGCGTGGTCCATCGCCGGGGGCCACTGGCGAGGGCCTTGCGAACTTGTGTGTAAGGATGAGAGCGGAGCTGGGGACCGAGAGGCAAAGGTAGGACGGCATTTCCAGGCCGTCCTCGGGCGACTCCCGCAGGAGGACGGCCTGGAAAGGCCGTCTTACGGAAAACGCCATTACGTGCCCAGCATCTCTGGGAAAGCCATACGGAACTTGGCCAGCTTCGGTTCGATGACAGCGGCGCAGTAGGGCTGGCCCGTGTGGCGGCGGTAGTAGTTCTGGTGTTCGACTTCGGCGGGGTAGAAGGCAGTGAACGGTTTCACTTCCGTCACGACGGTCAGGCCGAGAGCGGCTTCGACCTCTTGAATCAACTGCCAGGCGGTCGTTCGTTCCTCGTCGGATTGGGTGAAAATCACGCTGCGGTATTGGGTGCCTCGGTCAGCTCCCTGCTGGTTTTTGGTCGTCGGGTTGTGGGTGCCCAGATGAACGCGGACGATCTTCTCGAACGAGACGACGGCGGGGTCATAGGTGACCTGAATCACCTCGGCATGCCCGGTGCGGCCGGTGCAGACTTCGTCGTAAGACGGGTTCACCGTCTCGCCGCCGCTGTAGCCGCTCTCGACCCCGGTGACGCCACGGATCTGCTGAAAGACCGCCTCGGTACACCAGAAGCAGCCACCGCCGAAAGTGACTCGGGACATGGATTTGGCCTTTCGCAATGACAGGGTGTGGATGCGGGAACCTCGTTAGGAATGTCGGGGGGGATAAGCTCGTTTGGGAGCGCTGGCCCCTCTCGCCTGACGCCTGTCCTGGCCATGGGGGCCTGCGTCACAAAGCTGGCTGGTCCCACCCTACGTCACTCACGTTTCGCGGACACCACGGGTGGGCAACCTATCAGAAATGGCTGATGGACGTTAGAGTCAGTACCGATTCTCCCTCATTTCGTCGTGCCCCGCGGGGTGTAGCGATGGCTCGGTTGTCTCGAAAGCGGTGTTGGCTCGCTTGGCTGGTGGCCATGCTGGTGGCGACTTCGTCTCTGGTGAGCGCGGGCGATGTGCCGCTTCGAGAGGTCATTGATGCGGAGCTGGGCCAGGTCTGGAGTCGGGAGAAGATCACTCCGGCGGGGCCATGTGACGACGCCACGTTTTTGCGGCGAGTCTCGCTCGATGTGTGCGGCCTCATTCCGACAGCGGACGAAGCGAAGTCGTTTCTGGACGACACCTCCACCGACAAGCGGGCCGCACTGGTCGAACGCTTGCTGAACCACCCGCGCTACGGGGTGCATCAGGCCGATGTGTGGGACATGCTGTACTTCGGTCGCAACCCACCGGGCTATGAAGCTCGGGACCGCGAGGGATTCCAGCGCTGGTTGCGCGATGCCTTTGCTCAAAACATGCACTACGACGAACTGGCCCGCCAGCTGCTGAAGGCCGAAGGGAACACCGCCGAACAGGGGGCGGCCATGTATCTGGTGCAGTATGACCGCCACCCCGAGGACGCCGCGATGGCGGTCAGTCAGACCTTCCTGGGAGTTCAGCTGCAATGTGCCCGCTGTCACGATCATCCGCATGAGAGCTGGACTCAGCTCGATTTTTACGGCATGGCGGCGTTCTTCACGCGTCTGCAAATGGTCAAGTCGGGCAAGACCAAGGTGGACGAAAAGGATCTGGAAAAGATCTACGTGGGCGAACTCAACACGGGTGAAGTGAAGTTCACCGGCCCGGCGAAGGATGCCAAGCCGGGGCAAACCGGAGAGGCAGTGAAGCCGAAGTTCCTGCTGACGACGGCCTTGGCAGAACCCGAATTGTCGTCCGAGATCAAAGAGGAGAAGCGTCTCCCGGACGGTTCGCCGCCTCCCGCGCCGAAGTTCTCTCGTAAGGACAAGCTGGCCGAGTGGATCACCTCCCCCGAGAATCCGTACTTCGCCCGCGCGGTGTCGAACCGCATCTGGGCCCAGTTCATGGGTCGCGGTCTGGTGCATCCGATCGATAACATGAGCGAGTCGAATCCCGCCAGCCATCCGGAGTTGCTCGATGCGATTTCGAAAGAGCTGATCGCCCACCAGTTCGATGTGAAGTGGCTGATTCGCGAGATCCTCAGCAGCCGGGCCTATCAACTGGCCTCCACGGGGGAGGTCGCCGACGCGATGCCGCAGTGGTTCGAGCGGGCTCGCACACGCCCGCTCTCGGCGGAGGAACTCCTCGAATCGTGGCGAGTGGCGACCCGTTACGATGTCATCGCCGCTCGGAATCCGAACGAGAACCGAGGGCGATTCTACGGCGTGACGTTCGATTACATCCGCAACTACTTCGGCGAACCCAATAACGGAGTGGGCGACTTCCAAGGCGGCTTGCACGAGCATCTGTACCTCAACAACGGGGAACTCGGTCGTCTGATGTCCACCGAGAAGGGCGGGCTACTCGACGAGATCATGACCGCGCCCGAGGATTGGCCGGCTCGCGTCGATCAGCTGTATCTGGCCGTCTTGAGTCGGAGACCCAGCGAGCAAGAACGCGAGCGGTTCGCGGAGTTCTGCCATGTGCCCGAAAAGAATCAGCAACCCGAGCGGCTCCGCGAGGCGCTGTGGGTGCTGATGACGTGCAGCGAGTTTCGGTTCAACCATTGAGTGAGTCAGAGAACTGCCATGCCTTCGATGCCTTTTTTTCAGGACCATGTGTCGCGGCGCGAGTTGCTGAAGGGGGCGTTGGCTACCAGTTCCGGCGTGGCAGTGGCCAACTGGGGCGGCCTGTTTAGTTCCTCCGCCCGCGCGGAGGAGGTGAAGCAGAACCAGAAGCGCTGCATTCTCCTGTGGATGAACGGCGGTGCGAGCCAGTTCGAAACCTTTGACATGAAGGTAGGCCGCTCGACCGGCGGGCCGTTCCGTCCGATCTCGACGAATCTGCCCGGGGCGCAGGTCTGCGAACTACTCCCGCACATCTCGCAGCAGATGGACAAGCTGACGGTGATTCGGTCGATGCACACCTCGGAAATCGATCATCCGCAGGGCATCCATCTGATGCACACGGCGTACTCCACCGAGGCGAACATTCGCTTTCCCGAACTCGGGGCGGTGATCGCCAAGTCGCTGGGCAGCCCGGGTTCCTCTCTGCCGAACTTCATCAAGATCGGCTCTAACGGCGATACAGGAGCGGGCTTCCTGGGGCCGAAGTACCAACCCTTCACGATGGGGCACGACGGTCACCTGCCGACGTTTGCCCAGTCCTCCATGGAGCCAGCCGCCGAGCAGCGTCGTGACGCGCTGCGACAGTTTGTCGAGGACCGTTACGCCGCGAACCATCGCGCGGAAACCGCCAAGATGCACCGCGAAGCCTACGACAGTGCCCGCCGCTTGCAGAGCGCCCTCAAGACCTTCAAGATCGACGAAGAGTGGCAGAAGTACGAGCCGCTGTACGGCGACAGTTTCTTCGGTCGCAATTGCCTGCTGGCGCGGCAACTGGTCGAGGCGGGGGTGCCTTTCGTCGAGGTGGGCCACAGCGGCTACGACACGCACGCCGACAACTTCACGGGGCATAAGGGGCTGCTGGCTCCCATGGATCAGGGCTGGGCGGGGCTGCTGACCGATTTACATGCGAGGGGGTTGCTGGAGCATACGCTCGTCGTGTGGATGGGTGAGATTGGTCGCACGCCGCAGATCAACAACCGTGCGGGTCGCGATCATTACGTGCGAGCCTGGAGCACAGCTTTGGCTGGGGGAGGCGTCAAGGGCGGTCTCGTCTACGGCGAAACCGATGAGGACGGTCGCGATGTGAAGTCGGGTGAGGTCAAGGAAGGGGACTTCTTCGCCACGATCTATCACGCGCTCGGCATCAATCCGACCAGCGAGAACCTCGCGGGATCTCGCCCCGTGCCGATTGCGCCGTTTGGTTCCAAGGTGGTTCAGGATCTGCTGGTCTGAGGCGGGGGTGTCAGAACAGTCGACAGCCGGTCTCCTCTGCCCCCTCTCCCCACGGGTGGTGTGACTTTCGGTGAGGACAGGACTGTGGGGAGAGGAGGCAGAATCTGGTCACTTGCCCGCCATTTTGACCCACACACCGGAAGGTCGATCCAGCGAGCCCACACCCTGCCACTCCAGCCACGAGAACACCATGCCCGACTATGCCGCCGACAAGATTCGCCCGCTGTGGAAACTCCCGTTCGAGGGGGCCTGGCCGGTGGCGGTGACGTTTGCGAATTCCCCGCGGCGCGTGGTCGCTGCCAATCAGGACGGCGTCATGGTGCAGTGGGAACTGCCGGAAACGCCGGTGCCAGCCAAGGTCAAAGACCAGGACGGCAAGGAGGTCGACGGCTTTGAAACACCGTCCCCCGTTCGGCAACTCGTCGGGCATACCAACACCGTGACACATCTGGTCCCCTCGGCAGATGGCCAGACCCTGTACTCCGCCAGCTATGATCGCCAGGTTTGTGCGTGGGATCTGAACGCAGCTCCCACCGGTGAAAGCGAACTGGTTCTCGACCGCGACACGCGCGAACAGGTTGCCAAACGCGTGGAGGAGTCCAAGCGACCGGACATCCTCAATGCACCCGGCGTGAGGCTGCCCACGCTGGCCCCGGTTCAGTCACTCGCCGGGCACACGGACTGGATTCAGGCTCTGCACGTCTCCCGCAACGGCGAACGCTTGCTCAGCGGGGACGACGCCCGGCAAGTGATCGTCTGGAACGCCCAGACCCGCCAGAAAATCAGTGCGTGGCAGTGCTCCGGCGTGGCGTGGATCGTGGCAGCTGCCCTTGCGCCGGATGGCCAGACGGCGGTCGTGTCGCAGTATCGCCGCAAGGGCGGAGACTTTAATAACTATCCCGCCGGGTTGCGGATCTTTCATGTCGCCGACGGAAGCGTGAAGCTCGATATCCTCGCAACTCTCTATCCCAAGGAGAAGAATCCGCCCTACCAGTATCAATACGAATACCACGAGTTCGTCGCGGAAGGTCTGGTCGCCCTCGCGTACTCGCCCGACGGCAAGCTCATTGCAGCGGGTCAAGGCGGAGAAGGAGGCCAGGGCAAGATCCATCTTCTCGACGCGGAGACCGGCCAGGTCGTACGGACGGTCGAGGGCCACAAGTATGGTGTCACCGACCTCGTGTTTACGGGTGATGGCAAGTACCTCTTCTCCGCCGGTCGCGACACCCGCTTTCGCATCACGCGCGTGGACGATGGCCAGAGCGTGGCCCAGATCGGCCAGGAGCGCGGCGGCCAATTCCACGATTGGCTCGCCGCCATCGCCCTCTCCCCCGACGAACGCCGCCTCGCCGCTGCGGACATCGCCGGCCATGTCCAGGTCTGGGATTTGGGGGTGTGAGTTCAGCCTGGAGGCGGCTCTGGTGCAGGCTCAAGCACACCACGATTCAGTGTACGCTGACAGAGCCTGGTTCCCCTGGCCCCCGAGTCCCGTGTGTGCATCAGAAAAGTAGGTCGTTGATAAAAAACGCCACCGAGGCGGCAGGTCGATTCGATTCTGGCACTCTGTGCATGCGGATGGCAGTGACTGGACCATCAGAAAACGAGGTGGTGGTGAGCCGCAGATGAACCCAGATGAACGCAGATCAGAAATGAATCGGGGCGACATCCTCTCGTGGTAGAGCCTCTTCATCTGTGTTCATCTGTGTTCATCTGCGGCTCACCCTCCTTGAATCATGTCGCGCCGGGTGCAATCGCTGCCTACTTTACTGATGCACACACGATCCTCCCCCAGCCTTCCCCCAGCATTGACGGCATCTAGCAGTCACGGGAATAATCCCGATGCGGTCTGCGGGGATGCCAAGCCTTTGTCCTTCGGGACGCTGCGGGGTTACCCCGTGGGAGACTCGTTGTTGGTCATTCGCCGTGATTTGGACCAGACCGTGTACACGGTCTGGTCCAAATAGCCACAGGATGCGTTGTGCGACCCGCAGACCGCTTTTCCCTCACACAAGGACGACGGCCATGATGGTGCAGTGTTCATGGGACTGATCGCGTTTTTGAAGCGGCTGTTCTTAGGAACCCCGGCACCGTCGTCGAATGGCGTGAAGCAGTCTTCAGACGTTCCACGCCCGGTGGATGCGGAGCGGTTCCCAGGCAGAGACGCGTCCACTCCGCTCTCGGTTCCTCCCCCCCCAGAACCGGAATCCCCGTCGCGGTTTCGCATCCCCGACCTGTTGCGGTACTCCACCACCGTGAGGCGACAGGGGCGAACGCTGCGCGTGGTCCAGAATCTCCCGTACCGCTTCGCTCGGCCCCACCTCGCCTTGCCGGGGGAGTACAACGACCTCTCCGGGGACCACAATGCGGCCCGACTGGCGATGTTCGGCCTGCCGTTGCTGCGAACTCCCGAAGAGCTGGCCCTGTGGCTGGTGATTCCGCTGGGGCGACTCGCCTGGCTCACCGGTCGCTTCTTTGAGAACCAGCGCCCCCAATCCGAGCCGGAAGCCCACTACCACTTCCACTGGGTCAAGAAGAAGACCGCCGGGTATCGCTTGATCGAGGCCCCGAAGCTGCTCCTCAAGACGGCCCAGTCGCAGATCCTCCGCGGCATCCTCGACCAGGTGCCCGCTCACCCCGCAGCTCACGGGTTCGTGAAGCAGCGGTCGATCCGCAGTAACGCCGCCCCGCATGTGGGCAGCGCGTGGATACTCAAGCTCGACCTGACGAACTTCTACCCCTCGGTCTCGTTCTCGCGTGTCGTCGCGATCTTTCGCTCACTGGGGTACAGCCGCGAAGTCGCCATCTGGCTGGGACGGCTCACCACCTCAGCCATCCCGTCGAACCTTAACTCGCCGGACGGTATGGCCAACACCGTCTGGCCTTACCGTTCTCGCCACCTGCCCCAGGGAGCCCCCACGTCGCCCGCACTGGCCAATCTCTCCGCCTTCAGCCTCGATGTGCGGCTGCACGGCATGGCCGCGAAGTACGGAGCCCGCTACACCCGCTACGCCGACGACCTCACTCTCTCCGGACCCGGCCAGTCGATCCCCGCTCTCCGCGAGATCATCCCGTTCGCCGAATGGATCGTGCGGAACGAGCGGTTTACCACCAACAAAGCCAAACGCCGCATCCTCCGCCGACACCAGCAACAATCCGTCACCGGAATCGTTGTCAACGAAAAACTCACCCTCAGCCGCGCCGCGTTCGACCAACTCAAGGCCATCCTCACCAACTGCCTCCGCCACGGCCCCGCCTCGCAAAACCGTGCTGGCCACCCCGAGTTCGCCAGCCACCTGCGCGGCCGCATCGGGCACTTCCTGTCAGTCAACCCCGAACGCGGCGAGAAGCTGCGGGCGTTGTTTCAACAAATCGACTGGAGCCGTTGAACGCGAGCGGCTTGTTCGCTGATCGCAAGCCCCAACAGGTGTGTCCCTCTCATGTGGCTAAAGTTGTTGTCAGTGAGGACTTGCGGACGCATAGGTAAGATATGATGATTAACGAGACGACTCGCTTCGAGTTGACGGTTCATACGACTCGATGAGGGATGGGCCACCCCGCCACAGATGACAGGCTGGAAGCCGATCCCACGAGCCGAGCCGTCAGTTCGGTCCACACGCTGTGTTGCAGAACACCGGATTCCGGGCGGCCCCGACCTCATCCGGCCTGCGCACGCTGGTGGTGTGCGGGGCTTCGTGGGTCATCTCGGGGTCTTCGGCGACGATCTCTTGCAGGGCGGCGATGAACGAGTCGAGGGTCTGCTTGGACTCGGTCTCGGTCGGCTCGATCATCATCGCCTCGGGCACCACCAGCGGGAAGTAGACCGTCGGGGCGTGGAACCCGTAGTCGAGCAGACGCTTGGCGATGTCCATCGCGGACACGCCGTTCTCGTCCTTGAGCGACTTCGCACTGGCCACGAACTCGTGCATGCAGTACTCCCCCTGCGGAACCGGGAGGACATCTTGCAGCTGGGCCTTCATGTAGTTGGCGTTGAGGACCGCCTGCTCCGTCATCTCGCGGAGACCCGCCGGTCCGAGCGTGCGCAGGTAGAACGCCCCGCGCAGCAGGATGCCGATGTTGCCGAAGAAGCTGCGGACGCGACCGATTGATTTGGGGGGCGTGACGAGAGAATATTTCGGCCCCGAGGCGGTGTCGGTCTGGCGAATCACCGGCCCCGGCAGGTAGTCGCCGAGGAAGTCCCGCACCGCGATCGGTCCCGCTCCCGGCCCGCCCGCACCATGCGGCCCGGTGAAGGTCTTATGCACGTTATAGTGCATCATGTCGCCGCCGAAGTCGCCGGGCCGCGTGACGCCGACAATGGCGTTCATGTTGGCCCCATCGATGTAGACCAGCCCGCCGACCTCATGCACCATCTTCGAAATGGTGAGGATCTCCTTCTCGAACAGCCCCAGCGTGTTCGGGTTCGTGACCATGAACACAGCCGTCGAGCTGTCGAGTTCGGCCTGGAGCTGGTCCAGTTCCACGAACCCAGTGTGCGACGGCGGGAGCTGCACACACTCAAACCCCGCGAGAGCCGCACTGGCCGGGTTGGTCCCGTGGGCACTGCTGGGGAACAGGACTTTGGTCCGCTTCTCGCCCCGGTCCTTGAAGTACGCCGCAGCGGTGAGGAGAGCAGCGAACTCCCCCTGCGCCCCCGCAGCCGGTTGCAGCGACACGGCGGGGAGACCGGCGATCTCGCCCAGCATCTCCTGCATCTCGTACAGGATCGCTAGCATCCCCTGCGAATCCTCCTCGATCGCATGCGGGTGCAGATCCACAATTCCCGGCAACCGGCTCAGCCGCTCATGCCGCTTGGGGTTGTACTTCATCGTACAACTGCCGAGTGGGTAGAAGTGCGTGTCGACACACATATTGAGCGTCGACAGATTGACGAAGTGCCGCACGATGTCGACCTCCGACAACTCCGGCAGCGGCGGCGGATTCGAGGCCAGCGCCCCCTGCGGCAGCCAGTCCGAGAGCGCCCCGCCCGGCACATCAGCCACCGGGAACCGCGTCGCGCGGCGTCCGGGTGCCGAGAAGTTGAACAGGGGTTGCGTGGCGGTGGTGTTTCGCATGAGGGAGGTGTTCTGGGGTCGGTTGATCGTGAACGGTGAAGCGGGCGCTCAGCCATTGTCGTCTTTCGCTCCGCGAAAGAACGCTCGTTTGCAGAGCAAAGGCGACAGTGTCAGTTCCATTCCGGGGCAGCCACCGGACTCATCTGCGTCCAGCGTTGGGAAAAGTTCATCAGCCAGCCCAGTGGGTTCGTCAACCGAGAGCCAACTCCCCGGTAGTTCTCCACACCGTTGAAGCCTGACCGTCACGACCGCGTGCTGTACTCTCGGCGGCCAAGAATCGAATGTCGCCCGCAGTGGAGTCGCTGTGTGGGACACGATCGGAGCTTCTTTCCGCTGTGTTCGGGATTGTATCGGGAGCCGGGATTCCAGACGAGAGAGGGGGCGAACGCGGGGCGACTGGTGTGGGCATCAGAAAAGTAGGCAGCGATTCCACGCGACGCGTCATGATTCAAGGGGAGCCGCAGATGAACGCAGATGAAGAGGCTCAACAACGAGAGGACATCGCCCCGATTCATTTCTGACTCTGTGTTCATCTGTGTTCATCTGCGGCTCACCACCACCTCGTTTTCTGATGGTCCAGTCACTGCCATCCGCCTGCACAGAGTGCCAGAATCGACCTGCCGCCTCGGTGGCGTTTTTTATCAAGGACCTCCTTTTCTGATGCACACACGTCTCGCGACATTCCGCATGCGTGACTCCCCAATCGTGGTCGCATTCGAGTATCCTGATGCCTTGTAAGTGATGTCGTCCCTCGACAGTTGGGAGAGGCTGCATGCGTTCGATTTTGAGCCTCGCTCTTGCCGGGGTGCTGCTGTTCGGCGCTCACTCGGTCGGGGCAGAGGGTGCTGTCTCACCAGAGCAAATCGAGTTCTTCGAATCCCAGGTTCGTCCGCTGCTGGCCGAACAGTGCCACACCTGCCACGGAGCGGACAAGCAGAAGGCCAGCTTGCGGCTCGATTCCCGCGAGGCGATCCTGCTCGGCGGTGAGACCGGCCCCGCTCTGGTGCCGGGGAAGCCCGAGGCCAGTCTGCTGCTGACCGCCGTGAAGCAGACCGGCGATTTGCAGATGCCGCCCAAGGGGAAGCTCACGGATGCGCAGATTGCGGTGCTGGAGAAATGGGTCGCGCTGGGGGCTCCGTTCCCGGCTGCGGTCTCGATTCCGGACGCGGAGAAGTTGGCCCGGCAGAAGCGCCATTGGGCCTTTCAGCGAGTCCAGCCGGTCGAGCCTCCGGCGGTGAAGGAACCCGAGTGGTGCCGCACACCGGTCGATCAGTTCATCCTTGCCGCCCTCGATCACGCACAACTCCCGCACTCCCCGCAAGCGGATCGCCGGACGCTCATCCGCCGGGTGACGTACGATCTGACCGGGTTACCGCCGACTCCAGAAGAGGTCGACGCCTTCGTCCGCGACGCGGACCCGCAGGCGTACCGCAGGCTGGTCGACCGGCTGCTCGACTCGCCGCAATACGGCGAGCAGTGGGCGAGACACTGGCTCGATGTGGCCCGCTACTCCGACACCAAAGGCTACGTCTACGCCCGCGAAGAACGCTTCTGGGTCCACGCTCCGGTCTATCGCGACTGGGTCGTCCAGGCTCTCAACACAGACATGCCCTACGACCGGTTCCTGACCCTTCAAATCGCAGCTGACCAAGCGGCTCCAGAGGACAAGTCGAAACTGGCGGCGATGGGGTTCCTGACCTTGGGACGGCGGTTTCTGGGGATCACGCACGACATCTACGACGACCGCATTGATGTCGTCACGCGGGGGACGATGGGACTGACAGTCTCGTGTGCCCGCTGCCACGATCACAAGTACGACCCGATTCCGACAGCCGACTATTACGCGCTGTACGGCGTGTTTATGAACTCGCATGAGACGCTCGTGCCCATTGCGGAGCCGACCGAGAAGAACGACGCCTACCTCGCCTTGGAGAAGGAGCTTGCGCAGAAGATTAAGTCCCAGGACGATACCTTCGCCGCCAAACGCATCGAGGCCGCCGAACGAGTTCGCAGCCGCCTGAAGGATTACCTCGTGGCCCAGACAGAGCTGCACAAAGCGCCGCAGGAAGGGTTCGACATCATCATCGCCACGAGCGATCTGGTCCCGGCGCTGGTGTGGAGGTGGGAGGCGTACATCGCCACCGAAATCCAGGTTGGGAATCCGGTCTTTCTTCCCTGGAAGGTGTTCGCCGAACTGACCCCCGAGCAGTTCGCGGCGGATCAACCTCCTGTGGTGCAGCTGCTGCTCCTGACCATCGAGTCCGAGTCGAATGCCAACCGCCGCATCGTGAAGTCCCTCACTCAGGCTCCACCTCCCACGTCGATGAAGGAGGTCGCCGAGCGCTACGCCCAAGTCCTCAGCGATGTCGACCGCGAATGGAAAGCAGCCCTCGCCGCGGCGACAGCTGCGGGGAGCCCGGCCCCGACGAAGCTGCCCGACGCGGAAGACGAAGCCCTGCGGCAGGTGATGTACGGTCCCGCCTCACCGTGCGTGATCCCGAATGAGTCGATCCTCTCGACCGAGATCCAATACGACTCTGGCTCGGTCGATGCCCTCTGGAAATTGCATAACGACATCGACCGCACACTCATCAGCCACCCACTGGCCCCGGCGCACGCGGTCACGCTGGTGGACCGCGAGGTGATCCGTCCGAATCGCATCCTGAGGCGCGGCAACCCAGCCACCAAGGTGGGATTCGTGGACCGCCACTTCTTGTCGCTGATCGCCGGACCTCAACCGCCTCCGTTCACTCACGGCAGCGGACGCCTCGAACTGGCGAAGGCCATCGTCGATCCCGCCAACCCGCTGACGGCACGGGTGTGGGTCAACCGCATCTGGCAACACCACTTCGGCACGGGACTCGTGCGCACGCCGAGCGACTTCGGCATCCGCGCGGAGGCCCCCAGCCATCCGGAGTTGCTTGACTGGCTGGCGACTCAATTGACCTCAAACGGGTGGAGTACGAAGGCCATTCACCGGTTGATCGTACTCTCGAATTCCTATCAGCAAGCCTCCGCAGGGCCGCTGGATCTCGCGACACGCCGCCGCGCGGAACAGATCGATCCCGACAACCGGCTGTTGTGGCGGGCGAACGTACATCGTCTCACGTGGGAGGAGTTCCGCGACACGCTGCTGGCCACGACCGGGCAACTCGACCGCACGATGGGAGGCCGGTCCGCGGACCTGTTCGCGGGGGCGGGTTCATCGAATCGCCGCCGCACGCTGTATGGGACTGTGGACCGCCAGTTCTTGCCGTCCACGCTGCGGATGTTCGACTTCGCCAATCCCGACCTGCATATCCCGTCTCGAAGCGAAACGACCGTTCCGCAGCAGGCCCTGTTCTCGCTCAATCACCCGCTGATGGCCGAAAAGGCTCGGGCCTTGGTGGCTCAGGCGAGGCTCGGTGAGGTCAATGATCCTCCGGAGAAACTGTCGCGGCTCTATCGTGCCGCCTACCAGCGCGAACCGACTCCGGCTCAGCAAGCGGCCGCCTGGGCATTCCTGACCACCGAGGTCGAGTCTCCGCTCACGGGTCCGAGTGAGGAGTCGAAGAGTTGGAGCTATGGGTACGGAGAACTCGACGAGGCCACCGGGAAGCTCAAGAGCTTCGCGCCGCTCCCGTTCTTCAACGGCTCAGCGTGGCAAGGGAGTCTCACTTGGCCCGATGCCGCTCTCGGCTGGGTGCAAATCACCGGGAAGGGTGGCCATCCGGGCAACGACTTGCAACACGCCTGCATTCGCCGCTGGACGGCTCCTCGGGCGGGGACGTACTCGATCACGTCGAAGGCGATTCATGAAGTCGCAGCGGGTGACGGCATCCGCTGCTGGATCGTGTCAAGCCGAAGCGGCGTCCTGGCGAAGACCGCCATCCACAACCGCACGGAGGAACTCCATGTCGCCTCGATCGCCTTAGAGACCGGCGACACGCTCGACTTCATCGTCGACCTCCACGCCAACCTCAACAGCGAACAACACTTCTGGATCCCCACCGTTCGCGACATTTCCGTCATCACGGAAACGCGATCGGTCATCACCCTCTGGAACGCTGAGAAAGACTTCACCGGCCCTGCTCCAATTCTGATGACCCACTGGGAGCAACTGGCCCAAGTGCTCCTGCTGTCGAACGAACTGATGTTTGTGGACTGACCGATGACTCGTTTCCGGGCATGTCAAAAACGTGCCCCACTGGAGATCCCCGTGCGTACTCACCTCCTCCTGGTCTTGGTCGCCGCACTCGGATGGACCACTCCCGGCCTCGCCGAGAACTGGCCCGCCTGGCGCGGTCCGCTCGGCAACGGCGAGTGCCGCGAGACAGCTGTCCCGCTCACATGGTCCGCCGACAAGAACGTCCAGTGGAAGGTGCCGCTCCCCGAGCCGGGGAACTCGACGCCGATCATCTGGGGCGACCGCATCTTCGTGACGCAGGCCACCGACAAGGGCACCCAGCGCTCGCTGATCTGCTTCAATAAGGCCGATGGATCGACCCGCTGGACGAAGACGATCGAGTACACCCAGCCCGAGCCGACCCATAGCACGAACCCGTTCTGTGCCGCCTCACCGGTCACCAATGGAGAGCGGGTGGTCGTCTCGCACGGGTCAGCGGGGATCGCCTGCTACGACTTCGAGGGCAACCCGCTCTGGCACCGCGACCTGGGCCCCTCGCACCACATCTGGGGCACAGCGTCGTCGCCCGTGATCGCAGGGGATTTGGTGTTCCTCAACTTCGGTCCCGGTGAGCGGCAAGCGCTGCTGGCCTTCCATCTCAAGGACGGCACGGATGCTTGGCGGGCGGATGAGCCGGGTGGCAAGCTCGGTGACAAGGGAAACAAGGAGTGGATCGGCTCGTGGAGTACCCCCGTCATTGCCCAGGTCGGTAAGCAGGAGCAGTTGCTGCTCAGTTGGCCGGGGGCGATCAAGGCGTACGAACCGGCCACCGGGAAGCTGCGCTGGTCGTGTCAGGGACTATTCAAGGACGACTCCGAGGACAAGCTGGTCTACTCGAATCCGCTCGTAAACAACGAGGTGATCGTGGCCATGTGCGGATTCACGGGAGCCTGGATGGGACTCAGGTCTCCAGCCGACGTGACGACACCCGGCACCGATGTCACGGCCACGCACCGCCTGTGGAGGCACCCGCGCGGGCCACAGCGGATCGGGTCCGGCGTGATCGTCGGCGACCATATCTACATGGTCAACGAGCCGGGCACCGCCCAGTGCATCGACTGGAAAACCGGCAAGGAGTTGTGGACCGAACGCCTGACCGGCGGCACCTGGGCCAGCCTAGTGCATGTGGGCGACCGGCTGTACACGACGAGCCTGGACGGGGAGACGGTGGTCTTCGCCGCGAAGCCGAAGCTGGAGGTGCTGGCCCGGAACAGCATTCCAGAGCGGACGCTGGCTTCGCTGGCCATCTCCGAGGGCGAGGTGTTCGTTCGGACGTATAAGCATCTGTGGTGCATCCGTGAGGCGGGGAAATAGCCAGCGGCATGACCTCCGAATCTCTGAGGTCTGCCAGAGATGTCTTGAGAAAAACGAAATCCCAGAGGTTGCAACCTCTGGGATTTGGCTTTCGAAGAAGGTTGTTTACGCCCCGTACTTCTCCAGCCGACCCGCATGCGCCAGCGCCAGCAGCATCAGGTACTTGGCCTCGAACATCCCCAACCCACCCATCCGACACTGCCGCTCGCCGAACGCCGTCGACCCGTCGTACCGGCAGTTGTTCGACACGATCATCGTCGGCACCGGGTGCCAGCTGTGGGCCTTCATTTTGCAGGGGGTGCTGTGGTCGCCAGTGACGATTAACGTGTCCGGATTGAGGGCCATGATCTGGGGGATGGCGGCGTCGAGTTCCTCGATCTTGGAGACCTTTTTGGCGAAGTTCCCATCCTCACCCGCCGAGTCGGTGTACTTGAAGTGGATGAAGAAGAAGTCGTACTTGTCCCAGTTCTCCTTCAGTCGGGCACACTGGTCGTCGAGGCTCTGCCCCGCGTCGAGAATGTCCATGCTGACCAGCCGGGCCAGGCCGCGATACATCGGATAGACCGCGATGGCGGCGGCCCTGGTCCCGTAGACTTCCTGGAACGGAGGGATCTGCGGCTTGCAGTCGATCCCACGCAGCGTGAGGAAGTTCGCTGGGGCGTCGTGCTTCAGGATCTCGCGAGCCTGACGCAGGAACTCTGTGGCCACCTCAGCTGTCATCTTCGAACCGGAACTTCGTGCGACCGGATCAAGAGGCGGCACACCCGTCTTCTGTGGGTCGGTGTCGGCCACATCACCCAAGAGCCCAGTCGCCCGGAACACGATCACCAGCCGGTATTCCTGCACATGCCGCACGAACAGTTCCACGCCCGGAATCTTGATCTGGTCGAGCTTCGCACACAGCGGTGCTGCCCCTTCGCTGGAGATGCGGCCCGCCCGGCGGTCGCTGATGTTCCCCGCAGCGTCGAGTGTGCAGAAGTTGCCGCGAATCGCGACATCATTCGGCCCGAGATCGAAGTCGATGCCCAGAGCTTCTAGCACGCCGCGCCCAATCTGGTACTGGAGCGGGTCATACCCGAACAGTCCCAGATGACCCGGCCCGCTCCCCGGCGTAATCCCCGGCAGCACTGGCGTACTGAGCCCCAGTTCCGCCCGCTGCGCCAGCTTGTCGAGGTTCGGCGTCTGGGCCGCTTCCAGTTCTGTCGGCCCCCCCGGCTCCAGTGGCAACCCGCCGACTCCATCGGAGACGAGCAGGACGATCTTCGATCCGTTGTTCTTCTGAAGTTGGCGAGTGAGGGCGTGCGTGTCAGCCATGTGTCGTGGGGTCCGTCGAAACGGCAGAGGGAGGGAAAATGTGGTCAAGTGGGAAATTGTAGCAAGCTCGCAGGCCGGAGCAGAAGTCGTCAAGGCTCCTGCTCAATGGCTTGTGTGTGCGTCCCAATCGTCGGCAACTCACGACATTCCCCGTGGCATGGCTGGTCGACCACTCGACGACGAGACGGCTGCGAGATTTGATTCTGGAATTCTGAGTGCCTCACGCGAAGGCGAGGAGGCACTCTGTTCCCACCGCTGGCTGAAACAAGGCACGGAGGCATGGAGAAATCCAGGAGTTGGTGAGCCGCAGATGAACGCAGATGAACGCAGATATTCATAGTCGCAGTGAGTCACCGTAGAAAGACGGATCGCGAACGAAAGGCACTCGTCGTGGAGCCTCATCATCTACACTGCAAACCATTCCAGTCTGCGTGTCGTGAGAGAATCTCTGACAGCCCGATTCACTCGATGCCACTCATC
>JAYTWO010000054.1:0-4009 GCA_043743415.1 Planctomycetota bacterium | reverse complement strand
ATCAGATTGATCAGGCGCTGTCACTCGGCGTGAAGGGTTTTCTCTCCAAGACTGATCCGTTGTCCTCTCTGGCGAGCGCCATCCGGCAGATCGCCGAAGGGACTGCGTTCGTGTCGAATCAACTCGTGCATCGCATCTCGAATGAGAACGGGCGGCATCAAGTGAAGACTCAAACGGAATTGACGCGATTGTCACACAGTCAACTTCGACTTCTGCGGCTCTTGGCTCAGGGCGAGTCCTCGCGCCAAGCGGCGGCGATGACCGGCCTCACGGTGCGAGCCGTCGAAAGCCACAAATATCGGCTGTTTAAGCGGCTCGGCGTGCAGAACCGAGTCGAGCTCTGCCGTTGGGCGTTGCGCGTGGGATTGATCGATGCGGAGAACGTCGCTTAACGCGAGCGGCACGAGAGGAATTACCAGTGATCAGCCGCAGGGCACTAGCCCACGGTTGAAACCGGACGCTATCGCGTTCCGGCTGATAGGTAGTTTCTCATCTACTGCTCGCATAACGCGGGTGTACTGGCGCTGCTGACTGTTGTCTCGCTGCGAGCCTTGTGGAGTCCGGTCCCACACGTGTCGAGTGCGACGCGGACTTGGAGTGACCGCGACTCAATCGGGCCGCTCTTCCACTCGGGACTCCGGGCCGCCTAGTCGCGCTCGTCAAGTGTTCAGCGATTCGTGGATGGCCGCGATTCGTCGTTGGCCAGCGCGACAGGGGTGGGCTCCTCGGGAACCAGCGCCACTGTTGCCAGCGGCTGCACATTACGTGAAATCACCGTGCTCAGACTTCGGAGTCCGACCAGAGCGAGTGAAACGACGACTCCGCAGACGATCAGTGGTTCGAGTGCGGAAATGACACGGCGGGATATCATCGTCAGGCTCCTGATGTAAGTGCCGCTTCCCAGGCGACTGTGTGTGGCGACCCCGTTGAGCATGGCTCGCAACCCCAGCCAACGTCCCGGAGAGGGTTCCGGAGTACACCAACTCACAACTCACAGCGGCTCGTTTTCCCCGAGCAGCCTGAGTTCTTTACCGAGTTGGTACAGGGTTGGCGGTAGGAGCCAGGACAGGCGATGTGCCAATGGCCGGAGTCTGGAGACCTCATCGAATCGCACGTCGTGAAATTGCCACGCAACTCTCAAAAAATCTCAAGCCGTTGAGAGACCCCCACAGCGTCGTGCGGTACTCTGCGAGGAAGCACTCAGCCCTGTGCATGACGACTCACTCACGCGTGGCTTTTAGGAAAAGAACCGATTCCGATCCGCAGGACTCGGTGAGGTGGGAGAACTTTAACGACTGTACCGATAAACCATGCATGCTGAACTTTTCCGTCCAGACCGATGCCCTTGCCCGTGTTGCGGAGTTGGCGACCCAGCGCCATCAGGTGCTGGCACATAACCTCGCCAACGTGAATACGCAGGGGTATCAACGGCTCGATACCGACTTCGCGGATGAAGTCCGACGACAACTCCTCGCCGGAGGGTCGCTCGACACCGTTCAGCCGCAGGTCGCTCCGACCGGGGAACCGACGACTCGACTCGATGGCAACAATGTCGATGTCGATCGCGAGATCGGGATCCTGGGTCAGAACGCATTACTGCATCAAACGGTGACGGAGTTGCTCGCGTCGAGGCTGGGAATGCTCCGCCGAGCCGCTCGCTGATCCCCCGATTCGCGAGGGCCGTGTTGGCCACCGTGTCAGGACTGTTCCCCATGAACCTCAATCAGATCTTCGCCGCCGCCGACATCAGCGCCTCCGGGCTGCAAGCGGAACGGCTGCACATGGAGGTCGTCGCGAACAACATCGCGAATCAGCAGACCACGCGCACGGCCAATGGAGAACCCTACCGGCGCCAACAAGTCCTGCTCACCAATTTGGCGGAGGATGGCGGTCGACCGGGCACGCTCTCGGGAGTTCGCGTCGAGGCCATCACTCCCGATCTAACGCCCTTCCGCAGCGTCTACGACCCCGGACACCCCCACGCCAACGAACAAGGCCAAGTCCAACTCCCCAATGTCGATCTCCCGCATGAGATGGTCGATTTGTTGGTGGCCAGCCGGGCCTACGAATCGAATCTGAAGTCACTGGAGACCTTCAAGCAGATCACCAAACAGACCCTGTCCCTGCTGCGAGAGGCCTAATCATGAATCTGTTGCCTGTCACCGCCGCCAATTCTTCCGTCCTCCCCGGACTCCAACCACTCGCTGCGGGCGAGTCGGCACCGTTTGCACAACTGTTCAACAACGCGATCGCCGCCGCGGAGTCGCAACAAGCCGCATCGCAGGCCGGTGTGCAGGCCCTCCTCACCGGGGAGACTGACAACCTCCAATCGGTCGTGATGGGTGCCGCTAAGGCCGACGTCTCCTTACAGATCCTGCTGGGTGTCCGTGACAAGCTGCTCAACGCCCACCAAGAGATCATGAGGATGCAAGTCTGACCCCCTCTTGTGAACCCGTTCGGCAGGCGGAGTCGGCCACGCGCTGTACCCCGCCTGCGAAACGGGCCTTCGCTGAATCCTGAATCCGACGCAGCGTGCCGCGGACAGAAATGGACACCCCGTGAATACCTGGCAACACACTTGGAAACAGCTGGTCGCGAGTTGGAACTCGTTCACGACGAGCCAGCGCGCCGCTTACCTGGGGGGCTGCGGGTTGATGCTCTGCGTGCTGGGCGGAGTCGCCTGGTGGAGTTCTCGACCCGATTACGCCACGCTGGTCAATCGCCTCTCGCCGACCGAAACCGCGGAAGTCGTGGCCGCTCTCGAAGCCGAGCAGATCCCCTATCAACTCAATTTCGCAGCCTCCGCAGTGTCGGTCCCCAAGGCGTCGCTGGCACAGGCCCGACTGACCATCAAGGATCAATTGGGACTCTCTTCCGCCGAGGCCGAATCGGGACAGGAATTCGATCTCTTCGCCGACCCCAGCCAGATTCACCAGCGTCTGTTGCGGCAACAGGAGAACCGCCTGGCGCGTTCGATCTCGCAATTCCGTTCGATCAAGTCGGCCGTGGTGCATCTCAGTAAGCCAGCGTCCTCCACGTTTCTGCGCGATGCGACTCCCGCGACCGCCAGCGTAATCGTGGAACTCAAGCCCGGGGCCCATCTCACCTCGCGGGATGCCAACGCGATTGTCTCACTGGTCTCGCACGGCGTCGAAGGGCTTCGGGCCGAGGATGTCAGTGTGATGGATACCGAAGGTCGGCTCTTGACCGACACCACCAACTCGGGCGGCGGCGATGTCGCGGGTCAATTGGAATACCGGCGGCGGTTCGAGACTGAACTCTCGACCAAGGCCGAGACCATGCTGGGCGAGATGCTGGGGGCGGGGCGCTCGATCGTCCGGGTCACGGCCGACATCGATTTCACCGCGACCGAAACCCAACAAATCACTTACGATCCCGATGGGAAGGTCAAAGTCTCCGAGAACATCCGCACCGAGTCCGTCACGGGCAAACCCCGCGCAGGTGGGGTGGCTGGAGTCAGCGGCAACCTGCCTCAGTCCGCTTCGTCCGGCTCGTCGGACTCTTCGACGGTCTCCAAAACCGAAGAGAACGAAACGCAATACGCCAACGCGGAGACTAAGAACACCACCCGCGAAGCTCCGGGCAAAATTCGCCGTATCACGGTCGCGGCGGTCGTCGACCTGACGCCACCGGAGGGAGGCGCGGCCACCGCCACAGCCCCCCCCGTCACTCAGGCCGATGTCGAGCGGATTGTGAAACAAGCGGTCGGCTTCGACGCTCGTCGCAATGACGAAGTCGAAGTGCTGGTCTCGAAGATCGCGACTCTCCCGGTCATCCCCGCCGTCGGGCCGTCCCCGATCGATTGGGAACGCTGGGTCCGGACGGGATCGCTCGGCGTGGGGGCGTTGGTGGCGCTGCTGATCAGTTGGCTCGCGCTCCGCCGACGGCAGACCACTCCGTCGACCGCCACCATGGAATCCTCAGCGCCGCTCCCCGTGGCGATGGCCCATCGTGTGCATCAAATCTCGGAGCAAGCATTGCGGAACCC
>JAYTWO010000053.1:0-3847 GCA_043743415.1 Planctomycetota bacterium | reverse complement strand
CGCGTCTGCGTCCTCACCGCCGCCATGTGCGAGGGCAACAAGCTCCAGGCCATCCGCTCCGAGTTCCCCGACCGCTTCTTCGACACCGGCATCTGCGAGGGACACACCGTCGCCTTCGCAGCGGGCATGGCCAAAGCGGGCATGCGGCCCATTGTCGATATCTACAGCACCTTCCTGCAGCGCAGCTTCGACCACATCTTCCAGGAAGTCGCCCTCCAGAACCTGCCGGTGGTCTTCGCCATGGACCGAGCTGGTCTGTGCGGACCGGACGGCCCGACGCACCACGGGCTGTTCGACAACAGCTACATGCGGGTCTTCCCGAACATCACGATCATGGCCCCCGGCGACGAGGCCGATGTGGCCCCGATGGTCGACTTGTCGCTCAAGCTCAGCGGCCCATCGTCGATCCGCTACCCCAAGACGAATGTCGCCACCGTCCCGCGTCCCGTGGCCGCGGTGGAGTTGGGCAAAGCTGAGGTCTACTCGATGGGCAAGGACGGCATCTTCCTGGCCTTCGGCACGATGTTCATCGATTGCGTGAAGGCCGCTGAGAAGCTGCGGTCGGACGGTCTCGATGTGGGCGTGGTCAACGCCCGGTTCCTGCGTCCGCTCGACCTCGACCCAATTGTCCAGACAATCGAGCAAGGCGGCTTCGTGATTACCGTCGAGGAAAACACCCTCACCGGCGGCTTCGGCTCTGCCGTCCTGGAGGCCGCCAACGCCGCTGGCCTCGACACCCGCCAGATCAAATGCCTGGGCATCCCCGACCGGTTCATCGAACACGGAGAGCGCGCCGAACTCCTCGCTGACCTCGGCCTCGACGCCGTCGGCCTCCTGATGGCCGCGCGGGCGATGGCCGAGAAGATACCGGTGTCGTGACACCCGACCCAGAGAGCGGCAGGCGCGAGCCCAATGGCACTTACTTTGCCTTTGCCTGTGGGGGATAGCGAGGGGTTTTTCGGGTTTAGAAGTGGATGGACTGGGGACGTTTTTTGGGGTTCATCGCACGATTTATGGGGATGACCCGTGGCCGGAGTGGATGTCCAATGCCTCTCTCCGGTGTCCAATGGTTGCAGGGAGATCACGCGATCTGCTGCAATGCCCCTCCCAGGAGAAGCACAGGCTCCGTGGAAACAAAGGTGTCAGGAACCAATATCGGGCACGCCCACACGACGCAAGCTGCGATTATTTCGAGAACGGTTCCTGACACCTTTGATTCCCCCGAGGACCGTCTTGCGCTCGGCGATTATGAGTCCCGTAATGTACTCCCCGAAATGCCCCCGCTGCGGCTCCGCGGCGAACAGGTCGCCAGACTGCTCCAACGCCCGCTTCACGATGGTGGGGGACTCGACAATCCCGGGCATGGCTGCGCCCCCTCTGGGTCGTTTGCGCCAATCACTTCACAATCCCCTTGTGACCATTTTCGCAGAACTGCGGGGTGAAATGCAAAACTTTAGATCTAATCAATCACTACCGCATCCTCGATCAGATACAGCCAAAACAGCTCACCGCCTTGGATGCGGGACTTGACGACCATGCGGCCTTCGACATCGAAGGGGCGACCGGAGATGTAGTCGGTGGTGACGCCGGAACGCATGCGGACGCCGAATTTGTCGTAGATCAGCGGCTTGCGACCGAAGCAGCAGATTTCGTTGTCGCGCACGAACATGAAGGCGGGGAGTTCTTTCGCGATCGGCGGCGGGAACATCCAGCCTCGGATGCGGACAGTTTTGCCGTTGAGGCCGCTCAGCCAGGCGGGCAGGTGTTGCTCGACATCGACGGGCACCGGATCGGCGTTGAGTACCTTCAGCAGATCGACATCGTCGAAGCTGACGCGGAGCGCTCCGTGGGGGCCTTCGGCTTTGAAGGTCTTTTCCGGGATCAGCAGCTCCATCTGGCGGGCCGGGAGCTGCGCGGTTTCGGGATTGGCGTTCAGTGAGGCCAAGTTCGCCGCCACTGGTGGGGCGGGCGGGATCGAGAGGGCCAGTTCCTGGGAGGCGGGTTGTGCTTCGACAGAAGGTTGAACGGGAACGATCGGATCAGCGGGAATCGCGGACCCGATCGACTCGGTGCCGGTGATCTTCGCGACGGATTCAGCGGTCGTCGGAGCGGTCAGTTGCGGGGAGAGTACCGCCACTTCCGGGAGGGGCCGGGTCGTCTCCGCAGAGGCCGGGACGATGCCGTTTTCGGTTGTCTTCGGGCGGGTGTCCGCTGTGACCGGGGGCTCCACCGGGGCTGGCTCGGAGTAGCCGTGGAACCCCGCGTCCTGGGTTTCACAACCGCAGATCAGGCCCATGCCAAGAGCCGCGACGAAAGCCGCGAGGGACTGCGGGCGGGGGGCTGCGGGCATCACGGTTCCTTCAGTACACGGGTACGCGGGATCTGGCAAAGTCGCCGGATTCTCCGAATCCGGTGGTTCGGTTCCCGCACAACGGGGCGATGTTTCACGGCGGACACGGGGATCGGAGAGTCCAGCGACTTGAGGAGTCGTGAGGCGAGCGGTCGGTCATAGTCTCCCCGTAAGACGGCCTTTCCAAGCCGTCTCGCCGCAAGAAATGCGACCAGAACGGCCTGGAAAGGCCGTCCTACTCGGTAGGCTTCCGGCCTGTCCACCGCGGCGAAGCATGACAGGCTGGAAGCCTATCCCACGGCCCTCAGAAGTCCGACTTCGAGGGCCCCACGATCTCACACTCCAGCAGGTACAACGACTCTTCTTCGCTCCCACTGAACTTTGGATTGATCTGGAACGTCCCCGCGACTGACACGCGACCCGCCAGGTAGTTCGTGGTCAGACCCTTCCGCATGATGCAGCCGACTTTGTCCTTCAGATCGGGTTTGCCGCCGAAGCAACATTCCTTACTGTCCTTTAAAAGCAGGAAGGAGGTCAACCCCACATGTTGATCGGTGGGGTACACGAACCCTTTGAAGAACACTTTCTTTCCCGCCAAGGCAGCCACTTCCGGGTTGACCTGGGTTCCGTGGCGGTCGGTGACAAAAGCCTTGGCAGAGATGTCTTTGATAAAGCTGACGCGGGTGTAGCCGGGGGGCACTTCGTTCTTGAACGCGTGAACCTGTACCATGGTTCCCGCCACCAGCGTGACAATCCCGAAGAAAATGCCGGTGATCGCCACCCCGGTCCCGGTGTATTCTCCCTGCCAGCGGCGAATCGAGAGGATCGCAATCCCCCCCAGAACCACCGTCAGCAGCGCCACCGGCAGCATGATCCACAGAAAAATGCCGACCAGCGACAACAGCCCCAGCACCAGCGAACAGACCGCCAGCGAAGAGACCGGGCGGTAGTGAAACTCGTTGTCGATGGAATTGGAGTCTCGCTCGAATCGCTCTTGCGGTTCCATGACCACCTCTTCAATGACCTGATTCGACATGCGTGACTCCTCCCACCAGACAAACCCCGGTGCCGGAAAATGGCAACACCGATAGAACGCGGGGCCGAAAGACAATGGTCCCTGTGCAAGTATACGCACGCCAAGGGTCCAATGTCCAAAACCTGCCATGCGGAAAGTGGTCGGCCAGTGTTGTTGGGGCCGTTTGCGGGCTGGTCGGTATGACTGTTACAAAGTGACGAGTGGTCGGCTGCGGCGCGGAATGTTGTTGGTTCCGGTTCATCCGACTATTTTTTGGGGGGGCCGTGACCGGGGTGGATTTCTAAGGCATCTCTCCGATGTCCAAGGGTGCATGGAGATACCGCGATTTGCTGCAATACCCCTGCCAGGGGAAGCGGAGGCAGGCTCTGCTGGGAAGCAACCTGCCCTCCAGTGCGCTCAGGAACTGTCCCGGAATAAGAAGCGGATTTGCAGAACGTAAGACGGACTTCCAGTCCGTCTTT
>JAYTWO010000052.1:0-2789 GCA_043743415.1 Planctomycetota bacterium | reverse complement strand
AGCATGACCGCGATGCAGTCCACCCCGCTGATCCTGGCTCCGTACCCAGTCGCGACAGCGTCGAACCAGCCGCAGCGGCGGGGGCGACCGGTGACGGTGCCGTATTCGTGGCCCACTTCGCGGATGTGTTCGCCGATTTCGTTGTGCAGTTCGGTCGGGCACGGGCCGCCGCCGACGCGGGTGGTGTACGCCTTGACCACGCCGATCATCTTGTCGATGGCCCGCTCGGGGACGCCGCTGCCGGGGTGGATGCCGCAACCGGAACTGTTCGACGAGGTCACGTACGGGAACGTCCCGTGGTCGATGTCGAGGAGGCTCCCCTGGGCTCCCTCGAAGAGCATGCTCTTCCCGGACTGGAGGGCCTTGTGTAGGAACGTCGTCGTGTCGATCACATGCGGCCGCAGTTGATCGGCGTAAACTTCGTACTCGTTGTAGATGGTGTCGATATCGAACGACATCGACGGGTCGAGGGCCGAGAAGAGGGTGTTCTTCTGGGGGATGATCTCTTCGAGCCGCCGCCGGAGCCGGTCGGGGCAAATGAGGTCGCCGACGCGGATGGCGTGTGTGCGTCCGGCCTTGTCGCGGTAGCACATGCCGATGCCGCGACCGGTGGTGCCGATCTTATTCTCGCCGCGGTTCTTCTCGTAGACCGCTTCCTCAGCGATGTGATACGGGAAGATGACATGCGCGCGGTCGCTGATCTTGAGGTTCTCCCCGATTGGAATTCCACGCGTGGTGATGCTGGCCATCTCACTGAGGAGGGCCTTGGGATTGATGACCACCCCGTTCGAAATCACCGAAGTGATTTCCGGACGCAGCACCCCGGCGGGCAGCAGCGAGAGCTTGTACGTCTGGCCCCCGAACTTCACGGTATGCCCGGCGTTGTTCCCGCCCAGGTAGCGGACCACGATGTCGTGACGATCGGTCAGCAGATCGACGATCTTCCCTTTGGCTTCGTCGCCCCACTGCAATCCGATGACGGCTGTCACTGCCATGACCAAAACTCCCGTCTCGTGAGTGCTTCACGAGACCCGCCCGAGGCGATCATCGCCACCGGCTCCCTTGCTTCACGTTCTCGACAGACACATCGCCCGTCGAGTATCGGCGTGTTCCCGGAACGCGCAGCGGTCGAGTCTAGCGGGACACCCGACGAAAGTTGAGCGAGGCAGGGGGCAAAATTCCGGCTGAGTGCGAGTTTTTCCTTCGACATCGGATGAAGACCACTCGTCCGGTGTGGTCACGCCCTCAAAACGCACTCAGCAGCAGGAACTGGGCACTCCTCCGCAACCAGACTCGCTCATCGGCGGTCAGCGCTCCCCGCTCCTGCATGTAGCGAGTTTTGGCCAGTGTCTGCCCGGCCACAAAGCGGACCGTGGCGGACAATTCCCGACGCCCCGCGGTCTCTTCGGCCAGCATGACCTGCGTCACCCGTTCCATCGTGCGGGCCTCTTCCAGGTCGGGCGCTGGCTCGGGATTCCACGCGGGAGCCTCATCTCGATTCGCGACCTGCACGATCAACTGGGCCATCAGGCTCGAAATCCGGGCCAGCTTGTCGTATTCGATCCGATCCGCAGTATCGCGTGGGGTGTGGTAATCGGGATGCTCCCCGGTCGAGAAGAACAGGAACGGTATCCGCTGGTCGCGGAACGGCCCGTAGTCACTCCGCGTGCCGATGAAGTCGACCCCCAGTCGACCGACCTCCAGCCCGCTGGGAGTGCCGACCTCCGCCAGCCGGGTCCGTAGGTCGGGGGCCTGCTCCGATCCGAACAGGAACACCAGCGGCAACGGCAGATCGCCCAGCGACCGGCCAATCAGATCAGCTGTCACCATCAGCTTGATGCGAGGCAGCGGAACCGGCGGATGAGCCACGAACCAGCGCGAGCCGTAGAGCAACTCCTCCTCCATATCGAAGCCCACGAACGCGATACTGCGACGCGGCGAGTGCGGCAGTCTCGAAACCCACCGCGCCGTCTCCAGCAGCATCGCCACCCCGCTGGCGTTGTCGTCTGCCCCGGGATGCAACTGCCCCCGCCGCATCCCCAGGTGATCGTAATGGGCCGCGAGCAGGATCACTTCGTCCTTCAATAAGGGATCAGTCCCCGGCCAGATCGCCCCCACGTTGCGGCCAATCACCGGCTGGGTGCCGTCGAGTTGCACACTGTCGGGGATCGGTTGGAAGAACTCGCCATGGAAGAGCGGTTGCAGCCCAGCCTCACGCAGGGTCTTCGCCACATACTCGGCAGCCAGCGTCCCCCCCGGCCCATCGCGACCGCCGAGTTGCGGACTGGCGAGGTACTCGACGTGGGGCCGGACCTGCTCGGCGGTAATCACGAGCGGGCAGATGCGTTCGGCCACAGGCGGTGCGGGAGGTCGGTCTGCCCCCTGAGCCACGAACGCCCACCCGGTGAGCAGGCATCCCAAGCAGAGCGTCCGTAACGCATGGCAGATCGTAGGCAAGCGGTTCGTCATCCGTGAATCGTAGCCACGTTCGCCAGAACGTGGGAGGCTTGGAACTCACTTCCGAACACCGACGAAGACTTCGGAAGTCTGTCGGCACGAGTGCCCCGTCAAGGCTAGATTATGGGGTTGAATGGTTGAGCTAAAATCGACGAACCTTGCGTTCCCAGCGCGGCACAGCCGCAACCGAAGGGGAAGCGGTCAGCAGTCAGCCAGAAACCACTCTTCGTCGAGACGGTCTCTGCACCCTGAAAGGGTGGAACATCACAGCCCAGGGTCGCGACCGCAGGGAGCGCACCCTGGGTCAAGTCGCTCTCGGAGGACGAACCCTG
>JAYTWO010000051.1:0-2842 GCA_043743415.1 Planctomycetota bacterium | reverse complement strand
GGTTTCGGCCTGGTCGCGGCTGGATGGAGAACGCGGGTCTCTTTTCAAAGCAGCGCTCTTCCAGGCAGCGGTCCTGCCTTTTTCGTGTCTTTCGTGCTTTTCGTGGTTCCCATTCCTCTGTGAGTCTGGCGGGGATGCGATCACCGACGTTTCGGATGCGCACGCCCCCCGCCATCAGTCCGCAGGGACACGGCACGCTTGGAATCGCGTCGAAGTCGGCGATCTCGTAACCGATGGCGATCGGATGAATCTCCGGAGGATTGGAATGCCTGCCAGACTCGGCGGATGGACTGCCAGCGACGGACATGATGGCAACCCGCAGCAGTGTCAATGGGCGAGCGAAATCCGCGTTCCGGTTCGAACGAGTCGGGCCTCGTCTTCGCTCTTCGGTTTTCAGCTTTGGCGAGCCTCAGTCCCCGAATAACGTTCCCGGTTCATGACTGTTTCCACTCGGCGGCGTTGACGTTGCAGGCGGGTGAAGAGCTGGCCGTAACGGCGTTCTTCGAGGGCAGTCGGCTCGCGAGGGGATTCTGTCGCGTGAGCCACCACCGGAATCGGTGTTGAGTCGCGTGGCGCTGCAACGGCCTTGGGGGTGTCGGACGGGGACTCTATCGATGATTCGTGTGACCGTTCACCAGCCGCTGGAGCGAGCCAGTCAGTGTCCGCCTCCGGCTCGACGACATCAAAATGCCACCGGAGTGACTCGCGCAGTGACTGGTGGCGGGGGGCCTCTGGATTGACTGGGGGCCACCCCTCGGCTTGGTCGGCAGCTGTTCGGGACGCCTCTCGCTCCAAACGAATCTGGTGGACATCCACGCTGATCTCGTTGATGAAATCGAGCAACTGGCTTTCGAGCAGAACGTGCTGGGACTTGATGGCGATCACGTCGAAATCGGCTGCGGATTCGCACGAAGAGTCGTGGCTGACCTGGGCGACCTCCCCCACCTCCACCTCCAACGAGGGAGCATGAGCGCTGATCGTGAGAGCCGCGGGAGAGGCCGCTGAAGCGGGGAACCACGAGGTCACTCGCTGAGGGGGCAGAACCCGGACACTCGATTCGAGTTGCTGGTCGATCCTCGCATACGCATCGTCCACGACCAGTTCTTCAAACCCGGACGGACAGACGGACGCTTTCATCGCTGGCGAAATCAGCGGCTCGGTACTGAAGACCAACTCATCACCGGATTCGAACGCTCGCCCCGGCAGTGTTTCCATCGACAAGGTCTCGTCTCCCAGTTCAGTTTCCAGTTCATCCGTGTAAAACGTCTCGACTTCGGAAGAAGCCGTCTCGAAGGCATGGGATTCCGTCGGGGGCGTGGCCTCTTGAGCGGTGGGCCACATCAGAGTGTCCACCGCATCGAATGCCTCACCTGGAACGATCAACTTGGTGACTTGACACAACTGATCGATCGGGGATTCGTCGAGAGGCCCACCGACCTCGAAGACCGAAGCTGCCGACTCGAACAGCTCGGCAGTCTCGCTGGCCGAATCGCCGACCTCGAATGCAGAGTCCTCCCGCAAATCGATGTCGGTATCGCCCTCAGCCAGCGACTCGTCGTCGCAGGCCGACTCTTCGGCCTCGTACGATTCGGCAAACTCTTCCAGAGGATTGCGAGCCATCTCTCGCGTCAGATCGAGCGGGGCATTCCAGTGCAGCGGCAACTCACGCAAGTCGAGCAGCGCGTCTCGCACGATCGACTCGCTGACCGGTCGTTCCTCTTCGGCATAGGCCAACAACAAGCTGTGATCGGCGAGTTGGCTGAGCCGCCGGGGATTGCCTTCGCTGGCGGAGCCGATGAGTTGGATGGCCTCGGGGGTGAAGATCGTCAGACCATCGTTTCCGGCGAACCGCAAGCGTTCGCGCAAGTATTGGCTCGACTCCTCAAACGTCAACGGCTCGATGCAGACGTGGCATCCCACACGTTGGTTGAGGGCGTTCATGTCGGGCTGAGTCAGTAGTTCTTCCAGTTCCAGTTGCCCCGAGAGAATGAGCGAGACGCAGGGCTTCCCCGCAATCTCATAGTCAGTGAGCGTACGCAGTTCTTCGAGTCCGCGCGGGCTGAGCAAATGGGCCTCATCGACAATTAGCAGCATCCGGTTCTGTGGAGCGGGCGAGGCTTGCAGGAGGTCCAGCACTCGCAGACGCGACTCCTGCTCCGACAGTCCGACAAACGGGTGCTTGAGTTCGAACAGGATCGCCTGGAGCAACGCCCGCCGAGTCGGAAACCGGGCCGTGGTGAGCAGCACGGTCCGTCGCACAGGGGCGAACCGCTGTTGCAACAGTCGGCAGACCAGCGATTTCCCAGCCCCCGGTGGAGCAGTGAGGACGCCAATCCCCTGCTCCTGGGTGAGGCAGCGGACCAGCGACTCGAGCGGCTCACGCACCGGAGCGAGTGGAATGTACGAATCCACTCGCGGCAGGGGCGAGAACGGTCGGCTGCGGAGACCAAAGAACGCTTCGTACACGAACGATCACTCCTGGGAGGGTGTTACCTCAGACTGATCGAATCGGAACGAGCGGTTCCTTCAGGCGAATCCAACCCACCGTCATCTTCCGTCTGATCCACCGACAGTTCGGCAAGCGGTACGGAACGATCACGCCATCGGGATCGCAGAGGGTGGGTAAGGTGTAAGGGCTGGGGAGACGGGAGACGAGAGACAAAGGTCGCATCATCCCCCATCCCTCAACGATCCTCCCGTGTGTGCGTCAGAAAAGTAGGTCGTTGATAAAAAACGCCACAGAGGCGGCAGGTCGATTCGATTCTGGCACTCTGTGCAGGCGGATGGCAGTGACTGGACCATCAGAAAACGAGGTGGTGGTGAGCCGCAGATGAACACAGAT
>JAYTWO010000050.1:0-5847 GCA_043743415.1 Planctomycetota bacterium | reverse complement strand
TCCTGGAATAAGAAGCGGATTTGCAGAACGTAAGACGGACTTCCAGTCCGTCTTTTACAGGACGGACTGGAAGTCCGTCCTACGGCGAGAATCGGAACTGATTTTGGGACTGTTCCTACGAGCTGCGACCCCTGCGGGGTGGGAGTGCTGGACGAGAGACATCCTCGTCCGTCGAATGCGCGACGGACAAGGATGTCC
Organism: Planctomycetota bacterium; assembly: GCA_043743415.1. Taxonomy (GTDB): domain Bacteria; phylum Planctomycetota; class Planctomycetia; order Planctomycetales; family Planctomycetaceae; genus TH-plancto1. Next base: position 5,649 of record JAYTWO010000050.1, on the reverse strand, counting down.
GTCGTACGGTCGCTGCTGGATCGCGGCAGCCATCGTTGTTTTTGCGCTGGGCTCCTGGGTGGTCGCCGATGAGCCGACTCCACCGCCGGTGTCGGAGGCCAAGCAGGCTGATGTCGCGAGTGAGTCGGCTGCCACTGATCCCGCACCGCCGAAAGACGCACCTCTCCCACAGCCCGAAGAACCCGGCGCGGATGTCCCCACTCCCGATGCCGAGGCGATGGTCGAGGAACTCTCCGCTGCGGAGGTTCTGCTCGACGAGGCCTTGGCGGCGATGGATGCGGCGGTGTTGGAACTCGACGGGGACGAGCCGACGCGGGCCGCCGTGCTGAGTCAGCAACTGGCAGTCGACCGCTTGAAGGAGTTGCTGGAGGCTGCTTCGCAGTCCCCGTCGAGCAACTCATCCACCCAGAAGAAGAATTCATCGACCAATGCGGACCCTTCCGATCCCCAGAACGAGCCACCTCAAGAATCGAGTTCCTCGGACCCCAGCGGTGGTGGCGGTCGCCGGGCCGATGATCAGAACTCGGCCGAGTCGAGCGAGAACGTGACCGGCCCGACAATGACCGGCTCCGGCGTCCTGGCCCCCGGAGCCAGAGCCAACAGCGTCTGGGGCCACCTCCCCGCCCGCGACCGCGAAGCCCTGTTCCGCTCTCTCAGCGACAGCTTCCTCCCCGAGTACGAAGCCCAGATCCGGCGGTACTATGAAGCCATTGCGGAGAAGAAGTAGTCAGTCATCAGTCATCAGTCAGAAGAAATCCCACCGGTTGCAACCGGTGGGATTTGGTTCCCCTCTGTCGATCAACCATAAACCCTGAACCATAAACCTCCCCCCATGCCCACTCGCATCGGTCTCTACGCTGGCAGCTTCGACCCCGTCACGCTGGGGCATCTCGACATCATCCGGCGCGGGGCGCGGCTGGTGGACACGCTGATCGTGAGCGTCGGCATCAACCCGGACAAGCGCCCGCTGTTCACTCCGGCGGAGCGAGTGGAGATGCTGCGGAGCGTGCTGACCGACCTCAAGAATGTGGAGGTTGACTGCTTTGAGGGACTGACCGTCGATCATGTGCATCGCCGGAAAGCGGGCGTCATGCTGCGGGGGATCCGCACTGTGTCGGACATCGAGTCCGAGTTCACGATGGCCCTCACCAACCGCACGCTGTCGCCGGATGTCGAGACGGTGTTCCTGATGGCCAGCGAAAAATACTCGCACGTCTCCAGCACGCTCATCAAGCAAATCGCCCAGATGGGCCGCGACCACAGCCTGACCCACCTGGAGCAGTTCATCCCCGAGCCAGTGATTGCACCGCTGCTGAAGAAGGTGCGGGAGTGATTTGTTTTGGTCGAGAGGATGTCTCACTGATGAGTGAACAGAGTTTGGACAGGATGAACAGAATTGACAGGATCTGGAACACTCTGAACTGACTGACACAATCCTTGGTTCGCGGACGATCATTGTGGAATGGGCAGACGGCTCAGGCGATCGATGACCACCGGAAGACGGAGTGAATGAACAGACCTTCCAGTTCAAGCGGGGCACCCTTGGGCTTTCGCAGGCGTCCGGGTAGATTGCGGGGACACTCGAACCGATCCCTCTGTGTTTTGTCATGTCGCTTCTGCATCCTGCATTGATCTATGGTCTGGGGCTGGCAGCCTTGCCGGTGATTCTGCATTTCCTCATGAAGCAGAAGCCGAAGCGGGTGATCTTTCCGGCGCTCAAGCTGATTCAGTCGCGGCAGAAGCAGAACTCGCGGCGGTTTCGGTTGCGGCATTTGTGGTTGCTGCTGTTGCGCATCGGGGTGCTGGGGTTGTTGGTGTTGGCGCTCACACGGCCTTCGCTGCCTCCGGCGAACTATGGGTTCAGCGGGCTGGAGTGGGGCGTGCTGGCCGCGATCATGGCCGCGGGAATAGGGAGTTACTACGGGCTGCTGCATCGCTGGCGGACGCAGGGGATCTCCCAGCCCGACCTCATCCAGAGGCGGTCCAAGGCCCGCGTCTGGATGACGACCGCCGTCCTGGCCTTGCTGCTGCTCTGCGTCGGCTGGCCGTATCAGCGGCGGGTCATGGCCGAGATCAAAGACCCCCGCCCGATGGCGGCTCTCGATCTGCCGGTGGCGGCGGTGTTGCTGTTCGATACGAGTCAGAGTACATCGTATACGCAGGAGGGCAAGACGCGGCTCGACCTGGCCAAGGTGATCGCCAAGAACCACTTGGGCGACCTTCCGGCCAGCAGCCGCGTGGCGGTCGCCGATTGTGCAGGCGACAACCCGATCATCTTCCAGTCGACGCTGAGTACGGCCCAGACCCGGATTGAGGCCCTCGAACCGCGCCCGGTGGCGCTGCCCCTCAACGAGCGGTTGCGGTCCGCGCTGCAAGCTCAAGCGGATGACCGCCGCCGGACTCTCGAAGAGCAGGGAGCCATCCCCGAAGACGCCCGTCGCGACCGGTTCATCCGTCGGGTGTACATCCTCACCGACCTCGCGAAATCGGCCTGGAGTGCCGGGGTCTCTCAGCCGCTCAAGGCCGACTTGGAGCGGCTCAAGGAGGTCGATGTCTACCTCATCGACATCGGCGAAGAGCAACCGCAGAACGCGGGCCTGACGCAGATCAGCCTCTCCCGCGAACGCATCTCCGTCGGCGGCAGTCTCGATGTCCAAGCCACCATCGCCAGCACCGGCATCACCGAAGAGGTGACACTCCGGCTGGCCCTCCTCGACCACAAAGAGCAGCTTCAACCTCGAGGGGAAGCGAGAGTCAAGCTGACGCCGAACAGCTTGGTGAAGGTCGACTTCCCTCGGCTCAAGGGACTGACCGGACCAGTGGTGCATGGCGTCGTGCAGATCGACCGCAGCGACCCTCTGACCGCCGATAACGTGCGGTACTTCACGGCGTTCGCGGGGCCGCCGACACCGGTGCTGATTGTCACGCCGCAGGTCAAGCGGGCGTTCGAGATCGACATCGCTCTGGCTCCGTTTGAAAAGGGAGACAGCGAGACCAACGTCTTCGCCCCGACCCGAGTGACCCCCGGCAAGCTCACCGCCGAGTTGATACAGAAGAGCCAGGTGATCTGGTTGCAGGACATCCCCGCCCTGCCAGATGCGATGTGGAACCTGATCTCGAAGCACGTCGAGCAAGGGCACGGGCTGGTCGTCACGCTCGGGGATACCAAGATTGATTCGGTGCAGTACGACCGGACTGCGGCGCAGGTCTGCCTCCCCGCGTCGCTCGACCATTGGAAGCCGCAGTCGAATTACCGGCTGAGGTTCCCGAACCGCGAGCATCCGTTGTTTGCGGAATACCGGGAGCAGGAGCAGAACTGGGCGGTCCTCGAAAACAATGTCCGCGTCTTCCGGTTCTGGAAGGTGAAGCCCGCCGGGGGAGCCAGCGTGTTGGCCACGTACGATGACAAGGAGCAGTCGCCAGCCATTCTCGAAAAGTCGCACGGCCAGGGGCGCGTGCTGATGTTCACCTCGGGCACACACCTCCCCGAGGAGACGCCCGTCGTGCCCGGACCCGATGGCGTCGCGGCCCGGCGCTCCTCCAACCGCTGGAACAATTTCCCCAGCCCGCTGCTCGACTCCTGGATGTGGATCGCCTTCGTGCAACAGCTCGGCGACTACGCAGCTGGAGGCGGGATCGAGCAGTTCAATCACTTGTGCGGGGAAGAAGTCACGCTCTCGCTGACCCCGCATCCCGCCGAGCGGCAACTGCTGTTCCGCGAGCCGGGGCTGCGACAGTCTCCGAAGGTCGTTCCGCCCGATGAGGATCAGTTGACCGTCTCGCGAACGGAGGCCGCCGGAGCGTACACGCTGCTGGAGGGAGCCGATCAAATGCGTCCACTAACCGGGTTCAGCGTGAACTTGAAGTCGAACGAGTGCGACCTGACCCGACTCTCGGCGGACGACCTGAACGAGATCCTCGGCCCCGACCGCTATCAATTAGCGAGGTCGATCGAAGAACTCAAATCGCACATCCGGTCGTCCGATCTGGGGCAGGAAGTGTTCCCGATCCTCTTGGTGGTGCTACTGGTCTTCTTCTGCGGCGAGCACTTAGTCGCCAACCGGTTCTACGAAGCAGAATAACCCGTTTCGCTGCGACGCGAAGGCTCTGCGTAGCGGAGCATCGATCCGCCGAAGAGAGTCGTAGGGTGGGACAAGCCGCTTTGGACGCTGGCCCACCATTCCGAGGACCACGCCGCACGTGGTGGGTCTACACGACTCTCTTCCCCCCTCTCCCCCACGACCGACTTGATTGACAGAACCGACTCCACTGTGGGGGAGAGGGCCGGGGTGAGAGGGCCACTCCGGAGAGTCATCGTTCACTCCCGCCCGCGATTTTCCAGGCGGCATGGCACGTGAGGCGAAGCAGAGCGGCGGGGAGAGGCGTTCCCAAACCGGAGTTTGGGAACGAAGGAACGAGTGATAATCGCCTCTATTCCTCTGGCGACGGCAGCAAATCCCCGCGCCGCTCGCGCGTGCGCAGCAGACTTTGCTCGGCTTGCCACTGGGCGATTTCCCGGTGGTTGCCGTTGAGTAGGACTTCGGGGACGGTCAGGCCGCGGTACTCGCGGGGCTTGGTGTATTGGGGGTGTTCGAGCATTTGCGACTCGGCGAAGGAGTCGTAGCGGTGGCTGGTTTCGTCGCCCAGGACGCCGGGGATCAGGCGGATCACGGAGTCGATGATCAGCATCGCGGGGACTTCGCCGCCGTTGCAGATGAAGTCGCCGACCGAGATTTCCAGCGGCTGCAGGCCCTGCACGATGCGGTCGTCGAAGCCTTCATAGCGACCGCACAACAGCAACAGCCGCTGCATTTTCGACAGCTCTTGCACGAGCGATTGCGTGAGCGGACGGCCCTGCGGGGTGAGCATCACGAGTTGGCCCGGCTGGGGGGCTGCGGCTTGGACGGCCTCGACGCACTCAAACACCGGCTCGCAGCGGATGAGCATTCCCGGCCCGCCGCCATAGGGGCGATCATCGACCGAATGGTGCTTGCCGACGGCCCAGTCGCGGATGTTCCAAGACTGGATCTCGACCCGCCCGGCATCGATCGCCTTCTTCAGCAGGCTCTGCTGGAGGTAGCTGTCGAAGAGGGCCGGGAAGAGGGTGAGGAGGTCGAAGCGCATGGGGGGAGGGTTGAGGGAGGAGGAGGGGGGCAGCAGAATTGTAGGCAGTGTCGTACTTCTGCCCCCTCTCCCCACTGGCGGCGAGGCTTGGGGAGTGGGCATGGCTGTGGGGATCAGAGCGAACGGTGTGGCCCCCTCACCCCAGCCCCGGTTGGGTCGCATTGGACCCGACCGGGGGGCCGACGGCACAAAAGGCTTGTCCAGCGGGAGCTTTCGGCGCATGAATGTCTTCAGGCCCCGCCGTCCCGGTCGCCCAAAGCGACAACCAGGACACCCCAGCGTGGGCTGAAAGCCCACGCTACGCACACAAGCTACACCGCGTCCAGCGCCTGCTTCAGATCCCCGATGATGTCGTTGACATCTTCGGTTCCGACCGACAGTCGCACAAAGTCCGGGGTCACGCCGGTGCTCTTCTGTTCTTCGAGGGTCAGTTGCTGGTGCGTCGTGCTGTTGGGGTGAATGATCAGCGACTTGCTGTCGCCGATGTTGGCCAGGTGCGAGAAGAGCTTCACGCTGTTGATCAGC
>JAYTWO010000049.1:0-7037 GCA_043743415.1 Planctomycetota bacterium | reverse complement strand
ACTGGCGAGGGCTTTGACTCGCCAGTGCTGGGTGGACTCATCTCGGATGAGTGACCACTCACGCCCAAAATCACTGGCGGCCCAAAGCGACCGCCAGTGCCACCCGGCGACAACGCTGGCAGTTCACTCCTCCGCACTCGGGCTGCGGCGCTGTTCCTTCTTCGCCGAGCCGATCTTCTTGTCCTTCAGGCGGCGCGCCTTTGCCGCTCGCGACGGCTTTAACTTCTTGCGAACCTTGGCCACCACCAACGACGCCACCACCAGCGCCCGCAGCTTCTCCAGGCAGTCCTCTTTATTCCGAGGCTGATCGCGATAGCGCTGCGAAATCACCAGCAGATCGCCCTCGACCGTCAGCTTGGGTTCCAGCTTCGACAGCACTCGAAACCGCAGCTCCTCCGGAATCGAAGGCGACTCCCCCGGTCGCCAGCGGAGTTGGGCTTTGGAGCTGACCTTATTAACGTTCTGGCCGCCAGGCCCCGAGCTGCGCGCGAACGCGAACTCGAGTTCGGACAGGGGAATCCGAAACCGGGAGTTGATTTCAAGCCATTCGGGGGCGGTGGGCATGGTGAGGTCAAACAACGCCGGGAGAGGACATCGAACAGGGAGACATGCGACGCGCTCCACAGGTTCGGAGGTCAGTTGCACCAGTTTACTTCAAGTCAGGTTGCGCCCAAACCGAGTGATTTGCCGATGACGACAACAATCCGGTGGGGCGTGTGGCAACTGCCTGAAACTCTTCGGTGTGGCTGGCATTTCTGTCAGGTGGCCGTGCCAGAACAGGTGGCTACGCCGGGTGCCACTGGCGGTCGCTTTGGTCCGCCAGTGATTACGCTCACAGCGACTCGAAACACAGACTTTTCGCCCTGTCCCCACGTTGAGCACTGGCGAGTCAAAGCCCTCGCCAGTCGCACCCGGCGCTCGAACTCGCAGAGCTTCTGATCGACGGGACAGAGATTGCGAAGCAGTCCTCAGTGGCTCAGTGGGGCAATCGTGATCTGATATCCCACGCGACTCAGCGCTTCGGAAAGAGTATCAATCGCCAGATGCTTCCGCCGAGCCAGAACGTGGCTCAACATGTCTTCCGAGAGTCCCGTCGCTTCGCAGAATGCGCGGCGGGTCTTGAACCGGCTGACGATGATCCCTTCCAACTCGTCGCGGTAGTCCGGAATTCGTGCCTCACCGCGTGCGACTTGCTGGCGGCTGCCGAGGTCTTGCGCCAAGCGATAGATCGGGCTACTCACGATTGCAGCTTTGGTCAGTCCCTTGCCCGTTAGCAATGTCGAAACCTGGCTGATCCAGTGATTCCGGTACTCAGCAGTCTCCATCCGCACTGCGTCCTTCTGGAGCTGCCGGAACAGCTTCAGCTCATCAGTCGGAAGACCAGAGAGGTCGATAGTGCGACCTCGAAGATCGGTGTGTGTGGTCATGTGATCAACTCGACAGTTCCTGCGACACTGAGATAGATGCACTTCTGCTGGAAGACCTCGCAGGCCGATCGCAGAAGGGATTTGAGTTCTTCAACTCGTTCTCCGGGCAGGGCGACAATGAATCGCCGTGATTCGTCGTTGACCCGCTCTCCAGTATCCGGGTCACGGTAGGCCCCCATGTAGATCCCCGGAGCCATCGTGACTCCGTCAAACTTCACGAACAGTTCATCATCCAACCACTCCCAAGCCTCCGTGGAATGAAGCTCCCCGTCGCTGAGATTCGCATCACGGCGCAGGGGGATGAGAAAGGCGCACTCTTGCCAAGGCGTCGACATTTAGATTTACTCCTCTGACTCTCATGTATGAAACTCCATTCCCGAGGCTTACAGATCCCTCCCGTCAGTGTGACGCACTTCGGTACGTCCAACAAAGTCAGGTTACCTTGAGGTTGACTGTAAGTCAACCTCAAGTGGGCATCTTCTGGCCATTACTGTTCGTAATACTCGCGGGCCTGTTGATAGGCGGCTTCGGCGGCGGGGCGTTCGGCGGGGCGGATGGCTTTCTGCTTGGCCTCCCAGCAGATGTCGACGGCTTTGCGGCACCACTCGGCACTCTTCGGGACGCGGATCGGTTGATTGCCGACTTGGACCCAGATCGGGTTCGTATGCACGCTCGGCAGGATGCGGACAGCCACCCAGGACGACTCGGGGATGTCGATTTCGGCGGTGAGGGATTGGGTCTTCCCGTCGGCTTCGATCTCTTGGCATCCGACGAACAGTATCCGGAGTAACGACCTCAGGCATCCCTCCCGGATAGCCACGCTCGGTTTCGATCGTCTGGCCCACCCCGCAACTATTTGAGGATGGCAGTCACTGGAATCAACACGTGTGTCACTTCTCCATCGGCTTTGACATCAATTGTCAGTTCCCCTCTCACCACTGTGGAGATCGCGTCCTTAACTGTTAAATCCAGACTGCATACCACAGCCTGTGGCGGGTTCGTCGCAATTTTCAAATAGGGCAACAAGTCAGAGCTGGCTAACACTTTGATGACCTCCATACTGGTCGACTTGCTTGAGCGAATCTCAATTGGATGACTGGTCCCCGGCCTGATCACCAAGGAACTGGGACGGGCTGTGATTGCGCCGTCAATGCGAACACTGACCGAGGATTGGATCTTGTCGATGCCCGCCCCTGTGAATTCGATCTCTGACCAGATGAGACCTGAGATCGGAGTCTTGAGGATGGTCGCCGAGACATCTCCTTTGCCGTGATCATCGAAACGGATGGAACTGACTTGAATGCTCGGATGGCGGCTGGTGGCTCGAATGGACTGCAGCTGTTCTGGTGTCAGCGTCTCTCCGAATACCGCAATGACTTTGTTAGCTGGCAGTTGATCCGGAGTGATCGTCCCAAAGTCCAGGACGGTGGGAGAGACGCTCAGGCCGGCAATCCCTGCGGTATGGACTTCAATGAAATAACGCCCATCTGAGGCCCTCACTCTCAAAGCCTTATCTCCATTCAGTGAGGAATAATACGATCCGTGAATACTGATGGGAAACTGCACCGTTTCTTGTGGGGCGAGAGTGACCCTCCTCGTCTTGACCCGCGTACAGCCACAGGTCGCTTCGACTTCGTAGATCGTGATGTCGGAGTTTGTCGTGTTCTTGATCTCCAGATTCTTTTCGACCGTTCCCCCCAGCGGAACTGCTGGGAAGTCGAGACGTTCAGGCACCAGCAGCCCATGAGCCGTGACGGGGACCGAAGATGGAAACGGATGGGTGTCCCAGACTCGACACACGATCCAGAGAGTGGCCGCCACAAACACGGCCAGACCGATTCGCTCTAGCCAAGGTGATTGGGTGACCAAAATAGTCTCCGGGCGGAGAAGAGTACGAAGGCAATGATTGCGACCACATTCGCGACGAGAAACCACTTCATCCGGAGAGACATCGGTTGCCGCGTGGCGTCAACAGGAGTGGGGAGTGGGAGTATCTCGTTCATGTCTCGATCGAAGGATCGACCGGTCTCCAAATTGACACGTACCCCGGTATCCCAGTCGTAGATCTCGTCGACGTTGGTCGTCGGAAGATCAAACTCCGAAGGGGAAATCGGCTGATTCACTCGCACCGAAGCCTTGTCGATTTTCAGATCGAAGGGGAAGGTGCGATGTCCCGTGATGTGCAGCGGGAAGAGCAACGTAGCCCCCCCGATGTCGACGGTCATGAACTCCTCGACATCGACCCGCTTCAAGACCTTGCCTTGAGGGTCAGTGGCCATCGTGCGAATGGGAGCCCCTGGAAAGTCATATGACAGCCATCTCGTCACCACCACCCCGTTCTCACGCACGATTTTGGCTTTGTGGCAGCGCAGACCGTGGACGGTCTCTTCTCCATCATCTTGCATCAGTTCCGCTGAACCCCTCCAGAGCTTCGGATCGGCTTTGAACTGCGAGAACGACTGTAGGGTCCAACCATATTGCATGTCGAACGGACTCGGAACCTGGTAGTGATATGGTGCTGGTGCGGTGATTCCGGTCGATAGCGTGGTCAAAATCGAGTTACTTTCGTGAGCTTGGTACTTTGTTCCATCATACGCATCCGTCACGTATGACATGCCTCCGACGAAACTCGATATTCCGTACTCGGTGCGGTAACATCCTCCGTCGAACACCACCCGGATCGGCCTTGGATCACGAAATTCTGGAATCGGCGGCACATACTCTCCGCGACATTCGAACGCAGTCACCTGGCGCAGCAGATCGCGCCCTTGCAGGTACGCCTGCTTCCCTACAGTCTGCCCACACCCCACCGTACTGCTCAGCATCACGGCTAGGCAGACCAGCATCGAAATGCAATGTCGCATGCGAGAGTTCCCAGCTACGATGCGGGCCGATCACAATTGCCAGTCGCTTGATCTCCACCACATGCGTCACGCTGAATGATGACTAGATCCCATTGCCCAGTGTCTGAATCGAACTCACTCCTAGCCAAATCGCCGCACTGCATGATGCTGTTCGGCAGGTTGGGATTGGGAACAGCTACCGCTTGAATCGTCTGTCCCGGTTGCGGCAACGATGTTCGGGATGGAGAGAAGGGTTTTGCTAGGCAGAAATAGTCCCCGTAAGTATTGGGGGCGTAGAGGGTGCAGGGCGAGAACACCATGTCACACCTTGGCCTTGCCTGAATCGCACTGGTCGTGATCGCCATGATTAAAATGGCACAGGCACACATTTTCGCCTTCCGCATGTTTCTCTCCTCATGACCAAGATTCGAACATATCAGGCACAAGCCCTTGCGACTCATTCTCCCCCCCCCCCCCATGTTGTCAACAACTGTCCTCAAAGATTCACGGCGAGATGGCACCGGCGGTCGCTTGGGGCCGCCAGTGTTTAGCCCTCAGCTGCCCAGAACGTGAACTCCTCTTTGATCCACACGTCCAGCACTGGCGAGTCAAATCCCTCGCCAGTAGCACTCGGTTCCGGTTGGGGACCGAGGAGTTGTTACGGCTGTTCGTAGAAGTCCCGCGCCTTCTGATAGGCGGCTTCGGCGGTGGGGCGTTCGGCGGGGCGGATGGCTTTCTGCTTGGCCTCCCAGCAGATGTCGACGGCTTTGCGGCACCACTCGGCACTCTTCGGGACGCGAATCGGTTGATTGCCGACTTGGACCCAGATCGAATTCGTATGCACGCTCGGCAGGACGCCATCCCGCCCCGAGCCGGTCTGGAGGATCGCTTGCAGGGCGTGGGTGTCGGCCTCGGGTAGCGGCGTCCCTTGGAATTGGAGTGCCTCCAACAACCGCCCCGTGGCCGAGGCCAGCGGCTGGAACTCGACCGTGCCGATCGGCTCCGACTCCGGCTCATCGGCCCGGGCCTGAACGTCACTCAACCAGACTCCGCAGCAGACAGTGAGCAACGCCATCGGTAGCCAACGCGACATGACGAATCTCCCGATGGATGGAACGCACTCCAAGACTTGTGCGGCCAGCATGCCGCAATCATCGCGGCATGGCAACCGTGGGAGTGTCGCCTTTCGCTCCGCGAAAGGACATCCTTTTGCGGAGCGAAAGACGACACTCGGTGGCCACACTCCTACACAGTCTTCCAATCCGTGAACGGATGATTGGGGTTCAGCATCGGCATCGCCACCGGGGCACCGTGGCGGTGAGACTCGAACACGGCCAGGATCATCTCGATGGCCCCGCGAGCCTCTGTCATTGAGCACTTCGGCTGGCGGTCTTTCTCGATCGATTCGATCAGGTCGCGGGCCGCAGCGGGGTTGCCACCCGCGTAGTCGAAGGCGGTCAGCGTCTCGGGTTGATCGATGCCGTTACTGGTGATGGTCCGCCACTTCGGAGTCCCTTTCGGTCCCGACCAGTACGGATCGTTGACGAGGTACGCCGGGTTGCCGTACCCACTGGTGTGGTCGATGATCCCCTTCGATCCATAGATCCGCAGACCGAACCGGGTCGGGTCGCCTCCCGCACCCCGCTGTGAGGCGAAGTACCCGGTGATGCCGCTTTGGAACCTGTACATCGCGTCGACGCGATCGCCGAGCAGGGGGCCGAGTCCTTCGTTGCCGGGCTTGATCTGGTCGGGGCGGGCCCGCTTCTTCTCCTGAGAGAGGGTCGCAAAGCACGACTCCGGTTCCCCACCATACGCCCGCATCAGATCGAGGACGTGCGTCCCCAGCACCCACAGATCCTCCGTCCCCCCGCGATGGTCCTCCTTGCCCCGCGCTCGAATCTCCAGCACCTCCCCGATCTCGCCCGCCTCGATCAGTCGCTTGATCTGGACCAACTGCGGCGAGTACCGGCTGATCTGGGCCACCGCGATCTTCAAGTGACGCATCTCGCAGGCCCGGATGATCTCGTCCGCTTCACCCAGCGTGCGACAGAACGGCTTCTCCATATACATATGGCAGCTGTGCTCGGCACAGGCGATGGCGATGTCGCGATGCTGGTCGATCCAGCGGGGGCAGACGGCGACAATCTGGGGTTGCTCCTTGTCGAGCATCTCGTGGTAGTCGGCGTAGCCGCGTTTTGCTCCAGTCCGAGGCAGGGCCTGTTCGAGTCCGGCCGCCACGGGGTCCGCGACGGCGACGACCTCGCAATCGGGGAGATTCTTCCAGGGGCTATCGATCCCATGCCCGTAGTTCCCGCGTCCGGTGCTACCGATGATCGCGACTTTGTACTTGGCCATCGTGCGTCTCTCCGTCTCATTCGTCATGAAGATCGTTTAGCCGCGACGCGAAGGCTTTGCGTCGCGGAGCGCTCGGCGTATTATCATCGTACGACCGTTCACATGGCAACTTGACACTTACCGGAGACGATTGATGAACCGATTCACGATGCAGCAACTGATTCCGAAAGGCGTTCTATTGGCACTCTGCCTGCTGGGTCTGGCGACAGCAGCAACGGCTGCTGACCTCCCAGTGCAGAAGCTGGATGACACCGGATTTGAGACGATCTTCGCGGGCAAGTCCCCCGATGGCTGGCTGCACACTGGCGACCTGGGGCTGCGAATGCCCAGCGGCTACTACCGCATCACCGGACGGCTGCGCGACCTCATCATCCGCGGAGGGGAGAACATCTATCCGCGCGAGATCGAAGAG
>JAYTWO010000048.1:0-2669 GCA_043743415.1 Planctomycetota bacterium | reverse complement strand
GTACGTCAGCAGTAACCTCGTCGGGTTCGTGAACATCCTCGAAGGCTGTCGACACAACGGCGTGGAGCACCTCACGTACGCCTCGTCGAGTTCGGTCTATGGGGCCAATACGACGATGCCGTTCTCGATCCACGACAACGTCGACCACCCGCTGAGCCTCTACGCCGCCTCGAAAAAGGCCAACGAGCTGATGGCCCACACGTATAGCCATCTGTTCAAGCTGCCGACGACTGGGCTGCGGTTCTTCACGGTGTATGGGCCGTGGGGGCGACCGGACATGGCGCTGTTTCTGTTCACGAAGGCGATCCTCGAAGGCCGTCCGATCGATGTCTTCAACCACGGCCAGATGCGCCGCGACTTCACCTATGTCGATGACATCGTGGAAGGCGTGATCCGCACCAGCGACCACACCGCCCAGCCGAACCCGGACTGGACCGGAGCCCAGCCCGACCCCGGCACTGGCGGTGGCCCATACCGCGTCTACAACATCGGGAACAACGAGCCGGTCGAGCTGATGTACCTGATCGAGACACTCGAAAAGTGCCTCGGCATGAAGGCCGTCAAGAACATGCTCCCCATGCAGCCAGGCGACGTGCCCGCCACGTTCGCGAACGTTGACGACCTGATCCGCGATGTCGGCTTCAAGCCCGCCACCCCGATTGAGGTCGGCGTCGAGCGATTCGTGAAGTGGTATCGCGAGTACCACAAGGTGTGAGCGACACTTCAGTGACGAAATCCACGAAAGCCCAGTGGTTGCCATCACTGGGCTTTTTTCGCATGACGACAATTTATCCGACTTTCTCAGTTCCCAATTGCACACCGCGCACCAATCAAGCTACACTGATGAGTTGAGCCGTGCCGATGAGAATGGGTGCAGTTGCCGATTCTCTTGGTGCCAGAGTGCCCCCTGTTGCGGAACCTGATGATGCTGACCATCCTGGGCAAACACCACACCTCTCGGAGCGGCTTCTGCGACGGGATCTCCCGACGCGGGTTTCTGACCGTCGGCGGGTTCGCGTTGGGCGGACTGGGGCTTTCCTCGGTGCTGCAGGCGGAGCCGACCAGTCGCTCGCACAAGGCGATTATCAACGTCTACCTCCCGGGCGGGCCGTCTCACATGGATATGTGGGACTTGAAGCCGGATGCCCCACGCGAGGTGCGGGGCGAGTTCAACCCGATTCAGACCAATGTCCCCGGCATCGAGATTTGCGAGCTGTTCCCCAAGATCGCCCAGATGATGGACAAGTTCGTCCTCGTGCGCGGGCTGTCCGATTCCGAGGGCGGACATGATGCCTACCAGTGCATGACCGGTCGCAAGAAGGGGGAACGCCAGCCGCCGGGCGGGTGGCCGTCCGCCGGGGCGTGGGTCTCTCAGCAGCTCGGACCGGTCAGTCCGGCGATCCCTTCGCACATTGGATTGATGTACCCGGTCGGACCGTGGGGGCAACCCGGTGATGGCGGGTTCGTCGGCGTCTCGCACGCCCCGTTCAACGTCCTCGGACGGACAGCGCGCAGCTCCAACGAAGGCATGGTCTTGAAAGGGGTCTCGCTGGAGCAGTTGCAAGACCGTGTCAAGCTGCGAGGGGCGCTCGATTCCCTCAAGAAGGGGTTCGACACCCACGGCACCATGGAGAGCGTCGATGTCTCGGTGCAGAAGGCCATGGGGATCCTGACCAGTTCCAAGCTGGCCGATGCCCTCGACCTGTCCAAGGAAGACCCGCAGGTGGTGGCCCGCTACGGCAAGAGTGATGAGATGTTCCAGCGCGATGGAGCTCCGCAGATGGTCGAGAACTTCTGCGTCGCCCGCCGGTTGGTGGAAGCGGGGGCCAGGTTCGTCTCGATGAACTACAGCCGCTGGGACTGGCACGGCGGCGACGGGATGAACTTCATCAAGTCCCGCGAAGAGTTCCCCAAGCTCGATCAGGCGCTGGCGACGCTCGTCACCGACCTGCACGAGCGCGGCCTCGACCGCGATGTCTCGGTCGTCATGTGGGGCGAGTTCGGCCGCACCCCGCGCATCAACAACATGAACAGCCGCGACCACTGGCCGCAGGCGAACTGTGCCGTGATGGCGGGCGGCGGCATGCGCACCGGCCAGGTCGTGGGCCGCACCAACCGCAACGGCGAACACCCGATCGACCGCCCCGTCAAATTCCAGGAAGTGTTCGCGACCCTCTACAAGAACGCGGGCATCGATGTCGAAAACGTCCGCGTCTTCGACCAGGCCGGTACACCGCAGTATCTCGTCGAGCAGGATGCCAAGCCGATGCGCGAGCTGGTGTAAGGCAAGCGGTCATCGCCTCCCCGTAAGACGGCCTTTCCAGGCCGTCTCGCCGCAGGGTGCCCCGGTTGATTCGCTTTGGAATCTACCGGGGTGGCTGGGCCACAGGAGGTATGTGGGGGTGAATAAAGGTGTCAGGGTGAATAAAGGTGTCAGGAACCATATCCGTCTCCCTCGGTCCACTGATGTCAACACAAAGGTTCCTGACACCTTTATTTCGCCCCCCAGGAGAAGTTGGTCGATGCGGAGTTCAATAACGCGCCAGCAATCAACTTTGCTGCTGGTCGGTTGGTAACCGTTCACACCCCGACTGAAGATTGGTCTTCGCGCGGTCGCTCGAATGTGCGACAGATACGGGCATGTCGCACACGGACCAGATACCGGCGGA
>JAYTWO010000047.1:0-6779 GCA_043743415.1 Planctomycetota bacterium | reverse complement strand
AAGGTGCCCTTCTTGTTCGAGATGGCGAAGTCGAGCAACCCATCACTGTTGATGTCAGCCACTTCGAAGGCAGTGCCGACGCCGCTGTCTTCGTCGATCACGTGCCGCACCCAGGTGGCTGTCCCGTTGTCCCGCTTCAGTTCGAACCAGTACAGCACTGCCGGTTCCCCTCCGCCGGGACCATGCCCGCCGTGGGACCACCAGCGTTTGCCGGTCACGAAGTCCGGCAACCCGTCGCCGTTGATGTCGGCCAGGACGACCGCGTGGGTCTCACTGAAGGTCTTCTCGATTTCGTGAGTCTTGAAAGTGAGGAGCCGTTGAGTGTTGAGCGTTGAGGGTTGAGCGTCAGCAGGGGCTGCGTCTCCGGCTTTGTCACTTGTCACTTGACCCTTGTCACTTGGCTTCCCCTCCTGCTCATGCCACCAGATCCCATAGTCATGCGGACTGGCCGACAGCACATCGTTGTCTCCATCGCCATCGAAGTCGTAGACATACATCTGCGAACAACCGCCGCCGAGCTTGGCCTCATGGAAGGTCCACGGAGCGGTGGTCATCTGCTCCGGAGCCTGCCACCAACCGTTGGGGACGAGTATGTCGTTCCGCCCGTCCTGGTCGATGTCCCCGATGCCCAGCCCGTGGTAGAACTTCTGGATGTCGACTGTCCCCGGGGCTCCGATGGCCAGCATCTTCCAAGCTGCAGACGGATGGCTCTGGCGAACCGAGATCCCCATCAGGCCGTTCTCGAACCCGCACACGAGTTCGCGGACGCCATCGCCGTTCACGTCGAGGTACTGCGGGCTTTCGTTGTTGGTCACCGGGATCATCTCGTGACGAAGCCAGGAAAGAGGTGGAGGGTGGAGGGTGGAGGATTGAGCGGCAGCAGCTCCGGGCGCTGACGCTTCCGGCTCTTGTCCCGGATTCTCAAACCACCATGTCTGCTTGCCGGGGAAGTCGACGACGACCAGATCGAGTCGTCCATCGCCATTGAGATCATCCGGGTAGTTCATGAACGAATCGCTGTAGCCCTTCGGGTCGAACTCCTTCGGCGTACCGAGCAGCGAGTGAGCGATCCACTGCGGAGCTACTCCGGGCGCTGACGCTTCCGGCTCACGTCTCTCATACCACTGACTGCCCCCCGCGATGTCCATGTCTCCATCGTTGTCGAGATCGCCGATACCCACTCCCTCGCTACGGAACACGGTATCGAGCTGGGTCTTCTTCCAACTGATCTTCGACCCATCAAACTCCCCGCCGCGCGACACCGGCCACTGGTTCGGCTGGGAACCGGAGGCTGCGTACGGAGGGAGTTGATCGAGCAACGTGAGTTCGAGGTTCTTGAACCGCACTTCGGTCGCGCCGCCGGAGTGCAGTTGCACCGCGATCACGCCGCTCCTCGCTCCCGCCGGGTCGTCGCGGTCGACGCACAGGTTCCCATTGAGGTACGTCCGCACTCGGCTGCCAACGGCGATGATTTCGTAGGTATTCCATTCGTTGGGCTTGGCGTGCTTCTCGGCATCATTGTTCTCCAACAGCCCGCGACCCGACTCCTCATAGAGCTTGCCCCACCAGCCGGGGCCCACGTCCGCTTGATACCCCTTCATCTCGCCGCTCGCGAGTGGGAGGCTGCGCAGTTGGATGCCGCTGTTGCCTTGGTTGTCCTTGAGGAGTACCTGGCACTTGAACCGGAAATCGGTGAGCGAGAACTGGCTGACGAGGAACTCGTTGTGGTCGAGGCCGGTCGTCTGGCCGACGATCTGGGTCTCGGACGGAGTGGCCCCCTGCTCGACGGTCCACAGCTCTCCGGCACCGGTTTTGCCAATCCAACCCGTCAGGTCCTGCCCGTTGAAGAAGGTGACGATGTTGTCGCGATTCGCCCGGATCGGCGACTGCCCGGCCCCTTGCAGGTAGGCCACCAGCGACCGCACTTCGCGATCGCTTAATGTTCGCAGCAGGTCGTCCGGCATCATCGATTTGTCGGTGAGCTTGCGTTCTTCGATGTCGCTCTCCGGCACCTCGATGAGTTGTTCGGGCATCTGAACTGCGACGAGGCCGGGGCCGCTGGCCTGCTTGATGATCCCGGTAAGAACGCGACCATCCTTCGTGACCATCACCGTCGGCTGGTACTCCTTGGCCATTACCGACGAAGGGTCGACGATGTTCGACAACAGGTAATCGAGGTTCGCCCGGTTGGCCCCGGTGATGTCCGGGCCGATCTTGCCGCCGCTGCCAAACAGCGTATGACACTGCTGGCAAGTCTTGGCGAAGATCGCCCGACCGACCTCGCGGTCGGGGGTCGCTCCCTGCTTGTCGGCCACGACGGTCTTGAGCCGAGCCATGAGCGCCACACGGTCCGCAGCACTCTCGCGGACGATGCCCCAGACCTGTTCAATCTGCTGGTTGAGGTCCGCATCGTTCAGGTTCCGCAACTGCCGCACAAGGTCCGCCGACAACTCCGTCTTCGGAATGCGGTTCGCCTGCACAGCGGCCAGCAACTCGCGGGCATAGCTGGGGCGCGAGGTCAGCGTGCTCATCGCATCGCGGCGTTCAGAGGGAGTGAAGGTGCCGAACTTCTCGATGACCGGCTTGAGGGCAGGTGGGTGGTCGATGGCCGCGAGTGAGCGCAAGGCGTCCCCCCGCAGGACCGGGTCATCGACGAGTTGAGGCAGCAGTTCGGCCAGCCCTTCGGACTTGGCCTCAATGACATACTTGAGGGCGTCACGCCGAGCTTCGACCGGCCAACTGGAGATGCGGGCGTAGTCGCGCAGGTTGGCCAGCGCGAATTCCGCTCCCGCTCGGTGCGCGATCGCCGTGGCCAGGAACACCACCTCGGGCTGCGAGGTCGCCACTGTGTACTTCATCGGCAACTCTTGAAGCTGGGCGTATCGCGGGTGCTCCTTGAGACCGCGCGTGGCCTGGAGAATCCCTCGCAGATAGAGCGGGGCATCTTCCGGCTGGGCCTTGTCGAGAGCCTCGACGAGCAGGTCGAGCATCTTCACCGGATCGCCGCTGCCCAGTCGCCGGATCATGTACTCTCGTAGCACCGGAATCGTCTCGCCCGCCGACACCGCCAAAGCCAATGCCCGCGCCGGATCGACATCGGCCAGCGGCTCCATCGCGTACCAATACATCAGTGGGAGGTTGTGATCTTTCGCGTCTTCGGCGTGGGAGATGAGAGCTTCCAGAACCCCCCAGCGATCATCCAGCGGAGTCCGATTCAACGTGGAGGCCAGAGCCAGTCGCACGATGGGTGACGGATGAACCTTGGCCAGCTGAATGCGTCTTTCGTGCGTCTCGGGTCGGAGCTTTTGGTTCTCAGAAAACATCCGCATCCCGAAGGCCAGCGCATGCGGGTCCATCTTCAGGAACTGGTCGAAGGGGACATCCTTAATCATCTCCTGAAGGTGTTCGGGGCTGATCAAGACGTGCATCGTCCACAGCATCCGCATCTGATGTTTGAGATCCGTTTCCCCAACTTCCGGATGTCCAGGGTCGGAGAAGAGTAATCCGATCCCTGTCTCCAAAGGGATCTTGCCAGCAGCGACACGTTCCTGAAGCAGACGACGGGCATGCCGCGAGTGCCACTCGTTCGGAGCACTGACGGACAAACTCACGAGTTCCTGACTGCTCAACTTCTTGAGGTCCACCTTCGGGTTCTTCACGTCCCCATACGTCACGCGGAAGATTCGCCCGTTGGTCGTGTCGTGCTTCCCCTCTTCCGGAGTGTGGCACTGATTGGCGTCGTACCAGTCGATCATCCAGACCTGTCCATCGGGGCCAGTCATCAGGTTAATCATCTGCGACCACTTGTCTCCAGTCAGCAGGAAGTCCGGGTAGCGATCTCCTGCGTAGCCCGAGCCTTCCGGGATCAGCTGATCGATGTTGATGCGGTTGCCGTGGATGTTGTGCATGAAGAGTTTTCCGTGGTACTCCTCGGGCCAGGCCCCGCCTTGGTAGATCATCGCCCCGGCATGAGCATGCCCGCCGCCCAGATCGTCGCTCGCCTGGCGGTCATCGTTGTTCCACTGGTTACCGGTGTAGTGCCGGTGCCGGGCGATGGTCTTGATGTCGTTATAAGTGTGTGGGTTGAAGTGCGCTCCCGCTTGCCGCTCGAACCGACCTCCCGGAATGATGTGGTACAAGTGCGGGATCACGCACGCTGTGCAGAACGCCTCGCCGTATTGATCGAAGTCGACGCCCCACGGGTTGCTGCTCCCGTGCGCAAAGACCTCGAACTCATGCCGCACCGGGTGAAACCGCCAGATCCCCGCGTTGATCGGCTGCCGTTGGTCCGCAGGCGTCCCCGGCTTCCCCACCAGCGAGTGCGTGAACACCCCATGACACCCATACAACCACCCATCCGGCCCCCAGATGAAGGCGTTCAAGGTCTCGTGCGTGTCCTCCCAATGCCAGCCATCAAGGAGAACTGTCGCTCCCGGGGGGACATCCTTCGGGAATTGAAGTTGTGCATTCGTAGAAAGCCCACCGGTTGCAACCGGTGGGCTTTTGTCTGGCACGTCATCCCCGTCCTTATCCGGAATGAACATCAAGTACGGAGCCGCCCCGACCCACACCCCATCAAACCCCACAGCCAGCCCGCTGACGAGGTTCAAGCCCTCGATAAACGTCGTCTTCTTATCGAGCGTCCCGTTCTCGTCGGTATCCTCAAAGATCACGATTCGGTCGGCCCCCTGCCCCTCCGGATTCCGTTGGGGATAGCTTAGCGCCTCAGCCACCCACAGCCGCCCACGATCGTCCCAGCACATCGCGATCGGCTGAGTCACGTCCGGTTCGGAGGCAGCCACTTGCACCTTGAACCCCGGCGGCACTTTCATCGCAGCTGCGGCGGCATCCGCGGTGAGTCCCGCATGCGGGTAGATCTCGGCGAGTGCCACACTGCTCTTCAGCTTGAGTTCCGGGGCCTTGAAGGTCGGTCGCTTCTCATGCAACCGGAAGTCATCGAAGTTCACATGCCCCCAACCGCCCGTGTGAGTGTCGACAATGCGGATCGAGATCGCCTGGCCGACCTGCTTGCGGAGGTCGATCACGACCGGCGACATGTCTTCCGTGTTGACTCCACTGACCGTGAAGAACACCTTCCCGGCGGCGTCGAGCAACTCGACGCGAGTCTCATTCGCCGATCCTCCACCGACGAGCATACTCGCCCACGGCTGCGAGACCTGGAATGGTTTCGAGGTCAACGTGCCCTGTGGCTCGTCGAACAACTTCTCGAACCCACCGATCCAATATTCCCCGGTGTGCCGAGAATTCTTCCCCTCGCCGTAGATCCGTTTCGGATCGATCGGCCCCTTCACCGGCTGCTGGTCAAACGCCTTTCCCGTGGCGGTCCAGTCCTGGAGGTCACCGGTCTCGAAGTTCAGATTGAGCGGCTTCCCGTCCTCACCGACGGGGATCACACCCGCCCCACTGGTCGGCTCGTTCGTGGTGTCCACTGCCCAGAGCGGAGCCACAACCCCGATCCCCAACAGGCACGCCAACACTCCACCCACCCCACTCCGCCACGTCGATGCCGCCATCATGCTGTTCCTTCCACAGTCGCGAAGTGGGGACCGCGCGAGGGCCAGTGTGACTGACCGCATCCCCGCCGGGAGTATGTCGAATCGGGACGGATGTATCAAAGAAGGTCAGTTTGATTGTAGATCATGCGGAGAGTTGACATCATGAATGACACATCCCCGATCGAGAGGAAAGGAGCATGGACTCCATGGTTCAGAGACCTCCCGAGCAGTCAGAACCGTTGTTTCGATTCGTCGCGTTCGCATTCAGCGGGACATTGCGCTGGTCCCTGCCTCGAATGACTCCCAGGGAACTTCGAGCGTACCCCCGCTTAATTCACATCGGCGGAAAAGATGACCACCTGCTGAAGAACGTCTCCAACCCGCGTTTGTCCCCTGTTCCGCTTCCGATCACCTTCGTGATCTGCACCTCTATATATCTACGGGGAGTGGTTCTTTGGCGGCATCTTTCGTCCCTTCACACCGGACCGGCCTTGGTGCTGGCTGGTGATGTTCCTGTATTTCGCATTGCTGTTGACTCGGATCTGGAGTCCCCGTTGCATTCAAGTGACGTTCGCTGACGAATCAGGAGAAGAACAGTCCGCCTTTCTGTTCCCGCTCAACGATCTGGCTACCCGGCGTGACCCGGCGCTGGAAGAGTTCCTGACCGAGTTGCGAGGAGTCGTGCAGACTGATTCGCCGGGAGAATGAGTCTCAAGACTTCAACTCCTTCGGGAGTCGATGCCAAGTCTCTCCCATTGGAATATCGAAATGGTTGCGAGTCGTCATCCTTGAATCATCGCCCACAACACGAGATACTCCCCCGACAACGCTCCTGTAGCTCAATTGGATAGAGCATCGGTCTTCGGAACCGAAGGTTGTAGGTTCGAGCCCTACCGGGAGCACTAGACGCAGTAACGACTTACGACGAATCGCGATGGCAGTTTCTTCAAAGTGTACCCAGGGAATGTACCCACCAGCTTTTGCTCAGGGGTCTTTGGGTACGCTCCGGCGAAACATCTCGTCCACCTTTTCGACCGCTTCGGACTGGGCATTCTGAAGCAGATGCGAGTACGTGTTGGCTGTGGTGGCGAAGTCACGATGCCCCAGCTGCTTCTGGATCACCTTCAGGTCGACACCCGCCGCCAGGGGGAAACAAAGGTGTCAGGAACCAAGGGGGGGAAACAAAGGTGTCAGGAACCAATATCGGGCACGCCCACACGACGCAAGCTGCGATTATTGCGAGAACGGTTCCTGACACCTTTG
>JAYTWO010000046.1:0-5122 GCA_043743415.1 Planctomycetota bacterium | reverse complement strand
AAAGCCGCCCATCACATAGCCATTGTCCGTGAAGTGGTTTCCACCACACTCATCGTCGAACAGGCTGGTCACGGTCCACGGATCACCCAGGTCACCACCGAGGCAGCCGAAACCGCCGAACAGGCCACAACCTTCGTCAGCACCGACGCACTCGCCCACCACGCCGTCGCAGCTCGCGTCGCAGGCCGCATCTGCGGTGCAGCCGACCAACTGGATGTCCAGCGGTTCCGCCGGTGAACTGAAGATCGCCTCAGCTCGGCGAATCGCAGGGGAGACGGGCTCAACTGCTGATGCAGAGGCCGCCCAACCGAAACCAACAGCGGACATCACCAGCCAGCTGCGCATTGAAAACCGTCTCATGTGAACACTCCCTTTTGGGTGCTGCAGAGCGCCTGCAGAACCCACTGTGTTGCGAAATGTTTCGATTAGCCATTCCCGCACCCGAGTGGCGCGGAGTGCAGGAATGTTTGAGCGCGAGCCGAAACGTTATGTCTCTTTGATTCGGCCATCAGGCGAAAAAAAAACCCAAATCGTGTACAGGCCGGTATGTCTTCACTAATCAGAACTTGGCGCGGTGCGCATCGGCAATTGCTGCCGCTCACAATGTGGTACGACGCTCCGCGACCTGACTCACGACGCGGAGCGTCGTGCTACATTTTCAGTCCATCCGCCGCCTGGGCCATCTGCAGCATCTCATCCGTACTCTCTGGATCGATCTGGCGACACGTCTCCGTGAGCTTCTCGGCTAGGTCGCGCAGCTCATCGCGCCAGGTTGCTTCGTCCATCCCGATTGGCGTCACCTGTGAGAACTCGCCGCACAACAGGATCATCTTCATCACGTGGCGGAAGATCAGCCCCTCCTGCTTGGTCAGGTCGCGACCGGTCACATACTTCTGAAAGTCGTAGTTGAAGAACTGCAAGTCGCCAATGATCCATACGGCCCGGATGGGGGTCTCGCGGATGCCGGGGTAATCGCTGTCGAACAGCATCCGCATCTGGTCGCCCAGCGGGATCGGCCACTTGCGATCCTCGAACGGGATGTCCTCATCTTGCGGCGGGGCTGCGGCGGGGTTGAGTTCTTGGAGTGTGGCCAGCCCGCGCGAGATCAACTCGTCATGGATGCGGCCCAACCCCAGCGGACCCGGCGGGAGATCCTGCGGCCATGGCACGCGGACCTGCCGAATCATCGAGGTCGGAATCTCCAGCAGGCTCTCCAGAATCTGAATCCGCTCACATGCATCGGCCAGACCCAGATGTTGCAGCAGGTACGCCCCATAGATCGGGTTCACGCTGCGGAAGACCAACAGCTTGTCGAGGTCGGGCGTCGGGGTGGCGGTGGTCGGGAGGTACGGTGGTGGGGCGGCGGCGAGTTCGGCAGCTGCGACTTCGACAGTCTTAAGCCCAAGCAACTCAGCGGTGCGGGACTTTTTCGGTTTCTTCTCGGGTGGCGGCGGTGGAGCGGCGCGACCGAGGGTGAGAGAACCGATCTCCGTAATATCCGGCGAGCGGGGCGGCGTCAGCCCCCCGAGTTCTTCCGCCTCAGCGGAATCCCCCCGGGCTGACGCCGCCGGGCTCGCCTCATCTTCCAGTCCGGCCCCGAACTCGTCTTCGATGGGACTTGCTGGCTTCCCTCGGGGGGCTGACGCCGCCCCGCTCGCCTCTTCGAAGTCGTCTTCGTCCGTGGTCTGCTCCCCGTCCCAGGGGTGCGACATGATGAGTTGCTTGAGCGTCGCGGGCGGCGGCGGCTCGAGGGCGAGAAACCCACCGGCCCAGAGCGTCAGCAGCATCTCCTGCAACCGTGTTTCCGCCCGTTCCATCGACCCCGAATCGAGCAGCCGCTTTCGCACGAACGACACCAGCCGACCAACATCCGGCGACAGCTTCAACAGGTACGCGAGCAGCCGCCACGGCAGTTGCCCCTTGCTGGCGAGCTTCCCTGGTGGGGCGGTGATCAGCTTCTGGAACTGCTGGTCGTTCCAATACTGCTCATTCGGTCTGCGCGTCGGCATCTTCTTCTTGAGAGCCTTCTTGGCCCGAATCAGGTTAAAGTCTTTGGTGTCCTCGGGGATCTGGTCGTAGCGCTCCTTCCACTTGGCGAGGCGCACATCGTCCTCGTGAGCGAGCGAGTAGACGTACCCCTGGTTATCGAATTGCGGTCGCCCGGCCCGTCCGAAGATCTGGTGCGCCGAACTGGCGTCAATGATCGCCTTCCGACCCGGCGGCCCCTTCATCAGGCTCGTCATCACCACCGACCGCGCAGGCAAGTTGATCCCGGCAGCCAACGTCTCCGTGCAGACACACACCGACAACAGCTTCCGTTGGAACAGCTCCTCGACATGTCGCCGGTACTTCGGCAGCAGCCCCGCATGGTGGATGCCGACCCCGCGAAACAGCAGCTGTTTGAGCCGCGGCCCGACACCACTTTTCCAGTCATGTTCGTCGAGGTACACCCCGAGTTGCTTCTGTTGCCCGCTGGCCAGGAGCGATTTGCCCTTCAATGTTTCGGCCACATCCCAGCACTCGTTGCGGTTGAAGCAGAACAGCAACGTCGGCGTCTTTTCATGCTCGACCATGAACTCAATCTGATCGGGGAGCAGCATGTCGCCGATCCAGGCGAACGACAGCGGAACCTTGCGCTCGGTCCCCTGCACCAGTTCCAGGCGGCGACCGTGCTTGGCCTGTAACCAGATCAGAAACTCGGTCGTGTTCCCCACCGTCGCCGAGAGCAGCAGCAACCGCACATGCTTCGGCAGCAAAGCCAACGACAACTCCCACACCACCCCGCGCTCGGGATCATTGAACGAGTGGAACTCATCCATCACCACACCGGAGACATCCTCCAGATGAGCCGTTTCCGGATTGAGCAACCGGTTCAGCAGGATCTCCGCGACGACGACCAGCACCTTCGCATCCGGGTTCACCCGCCGGTTCCCCGTAACGAGTCCGACATCCTCCGCCGAGAACCCCCAGCGGACCGCAGCCGCCTGCATCTCGCGAAACTTCTGCTCGGTGAGGGCAATCAGCGGAGTCGTGTAGTACGCCACCTTGCCAGTGTGCAGGGCCTCGAACAGGGCTGCCTCGGCGATCAGCGTCTTCCCGGTCCCCGTCGGGGCACAAACCAGTACGCCTTGCTCCGTCGTGAACCACGCGAGCAGCGCCTCTTCCTGCACCGGGTAGGGCGCATACGGCAACTGATCGAGATAGCGGGCAGCGAGGTCATCGCGATCAGGCACAGTCATCAGCAGGCACTCCGTGGGTCACTCACGTTCAGCGTGGAGTGTACGGGGGCCGGGACAAACTCCCTACCGTGACGAGTCGTAGGGTGGGACAAGCCGCTTGGGGCGCAGGCCCACCATTCCGGAGAGTACGTCGAGCATCGTGGGCCAGCGTTCCAAAGCGAGCTTGTCCACCCGACAAGACTGCGAGCATCGATCGGGGGGAGGGCCAATGAGCCCGTCCTACTTCGCACCCGTCGCCTGTGTGAATATCCTCGCAGCAATCGCCTCGGCACGCTCGGTGCCTTCGATGTCGATGACCTTCAGCTCCTCCAGATTGCGGAACCACGTCCATTGGCGTTTGGCGAATTGATGCGTGTGGGTTTTGAGTTGTTCGATGGCCTCGGGGAGGGGCAGGCCGTCTTCGTGGTGGGACAGGACTTCGCGGTAGCCGAGGGCCTGCCGCGCGGTGCGACCCAGGCCGTGGGGCGATTTCAACAGAGTGGCAACCTCGGCGACGAGTCCAGCTGCGAACATGGCGTCGACGCGCTGGCTGATGCGCTGGCGCAGGATGTCACGGTCGGGGTTGAGCCAGTAGACGTGCTGGGGTCGCTCGTTGGGAGGGAGCGGGGACTCCTGTTGCAGGGACGAAGCGGGCTGGCCGGTGAGGGCGTGGACCTCCAAGGCCCGAATCACCCGCCTCTGGTCGTTGACGTGCAGCCGCTGGGCCGTGGGCAGGTCGACGAGGGCCAAGCGCGCGTGCAGGGCCTCCGCACCTTGTAGCGCTGCGAATTGCTCGTACTCCCGCCGCAGCGTCCAGTCCGCAGCCGGGCCTTCGAAGACGCCTCGCAGCAGTGACCGCAGGTAGAGCCCGGTGCCGCCGACGAAGAGGGGAATCTTGCCGCGTGCGATGATCGACTCACAGGCCGCGAGGGCTGCGGTCATGTACTCGGCGGTTGAGAACTCCTCCTGCGGGTCACGAATATCGAGCAAGTGATGTGGCACTCGCGCTCGTTCTTCCGTCGAAGGCTTGGCGGTCCCGATGTCCATCCCGCGATAGATCGTCATGGAATCGAGACAGACGATCTCCGCCCCGATGCGATGGGCCAGCGCGATCCCGGTCGCGGTCTTGCCACACGCGGTCGGGCCAGCCAGGAACCAGCATTGCTGAAGGAGGGGAGTCGGGAAACGCATGGGCATTGATGTTGTCGGGTGGGACCAGCTCAGAACCTAAACCACTAGGCCGTCTTTTGAGTAGAACCACTGAGCCATTATGCTTCCTTTTGGTGGCGGGGTGGCACAGGTTGCCGCTTCGGCGACCTGTGTGCCTGGGTACAGGAGGCTATCATGTGGACAGGTCTGACCACAAGCACCTCTTCCGGCGATCGCCTCCTCGGTCGGGTTCGGTCGGTCATCGCGCACAGGCTGGCCCGTCAGGCAGGCCCGTTGGCTACACAGTTGAAGACTGATTCTTGCGGGTGGCTCCGCATCCCGGAGGGATGCCAGAAGGGTGGCTCGCGGTGGGGGGGTATCGCGTCGGTCAACGCTGCCATCCCTTCAGGATGGGTCGAACTTGGCGACTGCCATCCGGTGGCGCGATGTGTGAGTTGTTTCTGCTGGATATAATACAACGTATAATTCTATATCTGGAACGGATTCCGCATTCCAGACGGCGTAACTATCTTCCCGAATGTAAAACTGTGGCAGGTCTTGCGGACCACCTTTTTCTGGTGATATCGGGTTCATCGCACTATTTTGGGTTCATCGCACTATTTTGGGGGGTGGGCTTGAAAGTGCGGACAGGCTGGTCTCCACTGGAGTTGTGTTTAGTGGCACGACAAACCAGAGGAGGATCGAGCATGTCCGCGACGGCAGTTTATCGGGTGGTGGGGCTGGATGGCTATCGG
>JAYTWO010000045.1:0-1813 GCA_043743415.1 Planctomycetota bacterium | reverse complement strand
AGCGAGCGGGCGGCCTCGGGAAAGGCGGCGTCGTAGCAGATCAGCATGCCGATCTTGATCCCCTCGACCTCGTGGATCGCGAACGGCTGGTTCCCCGGCGTGGTGAACATGTCGATGCCCAGGTACGGCAAGTGGACCTTGCGATAGACGCCCACGACCCCCTGTGGCCCGGTCAGCACCGCGACGTTGAACACCCGCTCGCCGTCCCGCTCCAGCATCCCGAACACCGCATAACTGTCGGTCTCGCGACAGGCTTTGATCATCTGGTTCACTGCTGGCCCGTCGATCGGCTCGGCATACGGACGAGCCTCTTCGAGCGACCCGAAGCAGTAGCCCGGCACCGCACACTCCGGAAAGATCGAAAGCCGCGCCCCCGCCTTTGTCGTGATCCTCAGCTGGTCGATCATCCGCGCGACGTTGCCCGCGTTGTCGGTGATCGAGATGTCCATCTGTACGCCAGCGATCTTCATGGGAGGCTCCGGCCCGGTGAATGTGTCTCTGTGAGGGATCGTAAGGGGCCGAAGAGCATGGGCCAAGAGATGTCGCTACCCATTTCGTTCGGCGACTGACGCACTCGAGGGCCCGAATGGTGAACTTGATCGTGACGGGGTAAACTACCAGCCGGTTTCGGAAGGAGTTGCGGTCATGGCGGATCTGCCTAAGCTGTTTCAGTTTGATGGGGGGCCGGGAGGGTTTGAAGACCTGTCCATCCCGAATGGGATGCACTTGTGGAGCGAGGCCACGTTGATGGCAGCGCTGGGGTATGAGTCGGCGGAGTCGTTTAAGCCGGTGGTCCACAAGGCGCAGCATGCGTGTCTCTCTCTCGACATTGAGATCGAAGACAACTTCGTGCGTCAGCCCGACTGTTCCCACCTGTTCACGCGGTTCGCTTGCTACCTGATCGCCATCAATGGGGATTCGCAGAAGCCGCAGGTCGCCGCCGCGCAGGTCTACTTCGCGGCTCTCGCACATACGTTTCAGACGGCCATTGAGCACTCGCAAGCGGTGGATCGGGTTCTGATCCGCGAAGAGGTGAGCCACGGTGAAAGATCGTTGTCGAGTTCGGCGAGTCGGCACGGGGTCGAGAACTATTCGTTCTTTCAGAACGCGGGCTATCGCGGCATGTACAACATGAACCTCAAGGCCCTCAAGCTGAAGAAGGGGGTCAAGAGCGGTGAGAGTTTAATCGACCGGATGGACAAGACCGAACTGGCCGCCCACCTGTTCCGCATCACGCAGACCGATGCCAAGATCAAGAGCGTCGGAGCCACTGGTCAGTTGATGCTGGAGGAGATCGCTAAAAAAGTCGGCAAGCAGGTGCGGAAATCGATGATCGAAATCAGCGGGCAGAAGCCCGAACTGATCCCCCTGGTGGAGCCGATTGCAGAGTCGAAGAAGAAGCTCAAGGCCGCCGGGAAGCAGTTTCGGAAACTCGATCATGAGGCGGATGACGGCGGATGACGTTGATCCCTATGCTTCATTCAGGGGTTGATCCAGGATTCAGCTCGATCAATCTCACCCGGATGTGACCGGCCGAGCACTGGTCGGTTGATCTCCAAACACAGGGCGAGCAGGATCCCCCGGCTCGCCCTGGTGAGGCGTGACGAATGGTCGCGACGAGGACTACTTCGTCCGGGTCGGGATCTTGGTCGCGTGACCAGACTTGGTCCGCAGCTCCTGTTCGAGCTTGTCGGCCTTGGCCAGCATCTTCTGATCGCCGGTCCGCAGGGCGGTGTCCCGCAGGCGGTCGACTTCGGCCAGCTTCGACGACAGTACGGTGTCGGTCGTCGCCGAGGCCGAAGCCTGGATCACT
>JAYTWO010000044.1:0-7818 GCA_043743415.1 Planctomycetota bacterium | reverse complement strand
GCCCGAATCGATCTGCTGTGCTGTTCGGGGCACAAGGGATTGCTCGGACCGCTGGGTACGGGCGTGGTGTCTCTCAAAGCCACTCGCGTGGCGGAGGTCCGGTCCTTTCGCCAGGGTGGGACCGGCTCCCAGAGTGAGTCGCTCGACCAGCCGACCCAGGCCCCGGATAAGTACGAGGCGGGCAACTCCAACGCGGCGGGGCTGATGGGACTGGCCGCAGCTGTGGACTGGATTCAGGGTCAGGGGCTCGAGACGCTGGCGGCTCGTTCGGCCGGGTTGGTGCAGATGCTGTATGCGGGACTGACCGCCAATCCGAGGGTGCGGGTGCTGACGCCGAACCCGTGTCTGGTCGAGAACGCGGGGGTCGTGAGCTTTGTGGTGGATGGCATCGACCCGCGGGTGACGGCCACGCTGCTCGATGCGCACTTCGGGATTGAAGTGCGTGCGGGCCTGCACTGTGCCCCGCTGATTCACCGCAGTTTAGGGACGCTTGACACGAGCGGGACCGTGAGAGCCAGCGTGGGACCGTTCACGACCGAGGCGGATCTCGACTCGCTGTTCACCGCACTGATGATGATTACAACGGCCCTGTGAGCGGCCTCTTTCGCCATTCGCTCCGCAAAGGAGCGTTCTTTTGCGGAGCGGCATCGCCTGCGAGAGTGAGCGGCAGAGCGCTGGCCGCCGGTTTCCCTGACCGCTGTCCAACCAACACACATGGTTCCCCGACGAACGACGGTGAGAAGAACCGGCGACTCGCGCCCTGCCGCTCACTGGTCTGGCGTGACTCGCTCGACAGTCTGGTGGCCCTGTTCTACTGTGCGGGGCATGCTTGCTCCCTTGCCGATTGATGACGTGCTGCCCGAGTTGTTGGCGGCTTTGCGGACCCATGCGTCGGTGGTTTTGAAGGCACCGACGGGGGCGGGGAAGACGACGCGCGTGCCGCCAGCAATCCTCGACGCGGGGCTAGCGGGTGGGGGTTCGGTCGTGATGCTGGAGCCCAGGCGTCTTGCGGCGCGGGCCAGTGCGCGGCGGATCGCCTTTGAGCGCGGGGTGCCACTGGGCAGCGAGGTCGGGTATCGCGTGCGGTTCGATGAGCAGGTCTCGGCGGCCACGAAGCTCTTCGTCGTCACCGATGGAATCTTGCTCAGGCGGCTGCAGTCCGACCCGTTTCTGGAGGGAATCGGGGTCGTCGTATTCGATGAGTTCCACGAGCGGAACCTGAACTGCGACCTCGCCCTCGGCATGGTGCGGCGCGTGCAGCAGACGGTGCGGCCCGACCTCAAAATCGTGGTCATGTCGGCCACGTTCGACTGCCAGCCGATTGCACGGTTCCTCGGCGACTGTCCGGTGGTCGAAAGCTTGGGCCGACTCTTTCCGATTGACATCCAGTACCTCAAGTTCCGCGACCGACAGCCGATTCAAGAGCTGGCCGTGGCGGGGATCGAACAGTTACTCGGGAAGACGCCCGGCGATCTGCTCGTGTTCCTGCCGGGGGTGCCGGAGATCCACCGCACCTCGCGCGAGTTGGAGTCACTGGCCCAGCGGCATGACTTGGCGGTGATGACGCTCTTCGGCGATCTCCCGGCAGAGGAGCAGGACCGCGTACTCGCTCCGTGTTCGCAGCGGAAGGTGGTCCTGGCCACCAATGTGGCCGAGACCTCGATCACCATCGATGGCATCACCGGCGTGGTGGATACCGGGCTGGCCAAGGTGATGCGGTTCGACCCGGATGTGGGGCTGGACCATCTCGATCTGTCGCCGATCTCGAAAGCTTCCGCCGATCAACGGGCCGGGCGCGCGGGCCGCACCCGACCGGGTGTCTGCTTGCGACTCTGGGAGGAGTCGACGCATCGCGCGCGGCCCGATGTCGACGACCCTGAGATCCGGCGTGTCGACCTCGCCGGGCCAGTGCTGGAACTGCTCAATTGGGGGGAGCAGGATGTCCTCGCGTTCCCGTGGTTCGAGGCCCCGCGCGAGGCGGCGGTCGAGCAAGCACTGGCCCTCCTGACGAGACTCGGAGCGATCGACTCACAGCGGAACGTGACGCCGATCGGGCGGGCGATGTCGGGCCTGCCGGTGCATCCGCGACTGGCCCGGTTACTGGTCGAAGGACATGAAGAAGGGGTCGTCGAAGAGTCGGTGTTACTCGCGGCCCTCCTCTCCGAACGCAGCCCGTTCTTCCAGCCACAAGCCGGGACGATCCGTGGCCCGGCGAAGTCGGCGGCTGTGCATCGCTCGCGCTCGGACGTGTTCGACCGCGTCCATGCCTTGCAGGAGTTCTTCGCGCGCGGGCAGCGCGACTTCCTGTTTGGGTCAATCAACGTCGGAGCCGCTCAGTTCATCAAGCGAACCGCCGACCAGTTGCGACGCGAGTTGCTCGATGATCTCGGAAGACCCTCGGGGGGAGCCCATGATCGCGAAGAGGCTCTGTCACGGGCCTTGCTCGTGGCCTTTCCAGATCGTCTGGCGAAGCGCCGT
This sequence comes from Planctomycetota bacterium, assembly GCA_043743415.1. Lineage (GTDB taxonomy): Bacteria > Planctomycetota > Planctomycetia > Planctomycetales > Planctomycetaceae > TH-plancto1. The sequence goes on along the minus strand of JAYTWO010000044.1, from coordinate 5,340 downwards.
GACAAGAGTTCTGACCGAGGGATCATGGTCGGCGGCAAGGGCGTGCGGCTCGCTCCGCAGTCCGCCGTCACCAGTTCCGAATTATTCCTGTGCATTGATGTCGACGCCGGGGCGACCGATGCCCTCGTGCGGCAAGCCTCAGCTGTCGAGCGCGAGTGGCTGCCGGAGTCGCTGCTGCGGCAGGTGGACGAGGTGTTCTTTCATCCGACACAATGCCAGGCGGTGGCGCGGCGGCGGACGTACTGGGATGATCTCGTGTTGGCCGAGACGCCCTGCCCTCTGCCGGACAACGAGCGACCGGCGGAAGTGCTGTACGAGGCCGCAGTCCGGGCCTGGGACAAGGTGTTCCCGAACGACAATCCCGAGGTGGCCGGGTTCGTGACGCGGGTGCGGTGCCTGAGCCAGTGGCTTCCGGACTCAGGGATACCCCCGCTGGATGAGGCAGCTCTGCACGCCACTTTGCGCGAACTCTGTACACGCTGCCGGTCATTCGGACAGATCAAGCAGGCGACCTGGCTCGATGAACTCAAGCGAAGATATGACTACTCCCAACTGCAATGGATTGACCGCGAGGCACCGGACAAGCTGCGTGTGCCCAGCGGGAGCCTGATTCGGCTGACCTATGAAGAGGGCCGTCCGCCGATACTGGCCGTGCGGATTCAAGAGGTGTTCGGGATGACAGAGACCCCGCGCGTGGCGGGAGGACGAGTGCCGGTGTTGCTGCACCTGCTCTCGCCGAACATGCGACCGCAACAGGTGACCGACGACCTGGAGAGCTTCTGGCAGAACACGTACTCGACCGTGCGGAAGGAGCTGCAACGGAAGTACCCCAAGCACTCGTGGCCGGAAGACCCGACGGATGCGTTGCCGCAGAGCCGACCGGTGAGGAGGAGGGAATAGACGAGAGATGAGAGATGAGAGATGAGAGATGAGAGATGAGAGCCAGAGGCCGAGGAACTTCGAGGCACGAAATTCGAAACCACAGCGAGGCTCTGGCAGTAATCCCCCCCCCTCTCCCCTACTCCTCTGGCTCTCATCTCTCCTCTCTCATCTCTCGTCTCTCGTCTCTCCCCCCTCCCTCCCCTACACTCCGCTCATGGCTCGCTCGGGATTCCTGCTGCTGCGGTACATACGCTATCTGGCGCGATTCAAGCTCACGCCCTATGGCCGGGTGTTGGTATTTCTGTCGTTCTTTGCAGCGCTCGGTTCGATCACGGTCGAGATTCCGATCTACCAGTTGTTTTGTGCCCTGTTCTTTCTGCCCGCAGTCGTCGAGGGAGTGGGCACACTGCTCCGGCCCCGGCTCGATGTCCGCTGCCAACTCCCCGAACGGGCCACCGTCGGCGTGCCTCTCACGGGTCTGGTCTCGCTGGGGAATCGTGGCTTCTTCACGGCGTTTGATCTGATGGTCGGATTCTTCGAGTTGAATCCGGCCCTCCAGCATCGGGATGCAGATCGCGTGGTGGCCAGCCTGCGGGCGGGCGGGGAGGCGGACATTCCGTTTGAACTCATCTCCACTCGACGAGGTCGATTCCCGCTGGTCTCAGTGCAAGTCCACAGCACATTCCCCTTCAATCTGATGCGGTTCGGTGGCAGCGGGATTCCGCTCCCCTCGCTGACGGTCATCCCGGCTTACGAGTCGCTCGACTCGTTCGATGTCCCCATTGGAAATCGGGGGCGACCGACGCATCCTGCTCCGCTGCTGGGGGCCAAGGGGGACTCCCCGGAGTATGTGGGCAACCGCGAGTACGTCCTCGGTGAGGCCGCCGTCCGGCTCGACTTCCGCGCCTGGGCACGGCTCGGTCGCCCCGTCGTTCGTGAGTACCAGGACGAATACAGCTTCCGCACCGGCCTGATCCTCGACACTTGGCAACCGCCCACTTGGCAGCCATACCTGCTTCTCGACCACGAGGAGAAACAGGACATCCAGCTGGAGGCCGCCGTCTCATTGACCGCAGCCATCGCCGAGTCACTCCACACGCGAGAGATCGTGATCGATCTGTTCGCGGCGGGACCGGAGATCTATCTGTTTCGCACCCCGCAGACTGGAGCGAGATTCGACAGTGTGTTGGAGCTGCTGTCCACGGTGGAAGGGTCGGCGACAGACCCCCTGCTGGTGGTGCCCGATGCACTCACGGAGTCGCTGGAATCGATTGCCTCGGTCGTGTTCGTGGCCTTGGACTGGGATGAGAGGCGACGCGCCTGCATCGAGCGGATTCGGGAGTCGGGACGCGGGGTCAAGGTACTTCTCATCCGGGAAAAGCCACCCGCACTTGAAGCCCCGGAAGACAGCGATCTGTTCAAAACGATTGCTCCCCGGGCGATTCTGGCCGGAGAGGTGCGGTCGCTATGAACGAACCGGTTCCCCTGGTCATGGTCTATCCCCGTCGGGCGCTCCGGGCGGCGATCTTTCTGATCGCGATCGAGTGCCTGATGCTGGCCCTCCCGTCGAGAAACTGGCTGGTGACCGGCGGTCTGTTTGTCGGGGCCGCGAGCCGCTGGTGGACCATTCGCCACGGCTGGTGCCTGACGATGCCGCTGTTCTTGAACTCAGTCTTCCTGGCCGCCGGATTTGCCATCAAGCACTCGTTCGCTCCCACCGCATTCCCCCCCATGGCGGACTTTGCGAATACGTCGCTGGCGCATGAGATCGGCTGCTGGCTGGTCTCGCTGCAAGTGTTGTTGCTGCATGAAGCGAAGTCACTGAAGCGGATTCCGGTCGGCTTCAGCGCCCTGGGATGCCTGGCTGTCCTGTGTGCGGGGGATGTGAAACTGCATGGTGCATCGCGAAGCATCATGCTCGCCCTGATCATCGTGTTCGTGGGAGGTCTGGGATGGTTCGCTCATGCGGGCCGCGACTGGGTCCGGGTGGACCAGCGCCGCCGCCTCCGCCGGGGGATGATGATCGCGACACTCATTCTGGCGGGAGTGCCGACCCTCTATGCCGCACAGGCCTGGCACGCCCACGAGCGAGATATGGAGATGGTCCTGCTCAGGCTGATTAAAGCCTTCGACAGCAGTCAGCGCCCCACCCGCACCCGCCCCCAATCCGCCATGGTTCGAGTCTCCAATGGAAAGATCATCGATCCCGAGCGACCCGTCCTGCGCGTGACGCAGTCCGGTTCGGAGCCGCTCTATTTCCGAGGGGTCGCCCTGGACTTCTACGGCAACAATCTGAATTGGATCTCGCGAGAACACACGCAGGATCTGTTCTCCCGTGAGGTCGCTGCGGATCGTGGACTGCCGCCCGACGAGACCTTGTTTCCGCTGGTGGCCTCCGACTCTCGACAGTGGAACATCGACCGCATCACTTTCCTGTCCAAGGAAGACATGCTCCCGCTGGCATTGCTCGACACCGCAGAAATGAAAATCGGTGTCGGTCAGTTGCGAATCGACTCGATGAGAAATCTGACGTTGCTCAATGACCCCCTTCCCGACAGCCTGGAGATCTACACTCCCGTCGAGCCCGAACCGGACGAGGCTCCTGCCAAGAACGCTCGTGTTCACCAAGTCCCAGAGTTCCTCGATCCCCGCATCCGGAACATGGCACAGGATCTCTGCGCAGGAAAGACCACTGATTCCGACAAAATCCGGGCGGTTGAGTCTTTCTTCCGGGAGAACTACCAATACCAGATCGGATTCGAAGCTCCGCCACTGGTCGATCCCCTCACCCACTTTCTGCTGGCGCAACCGCGGCCCGCCGCTCACTGTGAGTATTTCGCTTCCGGGGCTGCCATCCTGCTGCGGACCGTCGGCATTCCGACCCGCTATGTCACCGGATATGTCCCTTCCGAGCGTCATTCCAGCGGCGATTGGATCGCCCGCCGGAAGGACGCTCACGCCTGGGTCGAGGCGTACGACTCGGGACTCGGTCGCTGGGTCACTGTCGAAGCCACCCCGTCAGTGGGTCTCCCCGAACGCCGCACCGCCTCCTGGAAGAATGAACTCGCCGAATCCTGGCGTGTCTGGTATCAGTCATTCCATGAGACCTTGGCCACGCATGGAACCTGGGAGGCGATCTCGGGGATCCTGCAATCGACCATCGCTCGCGGAGCGCTGGTGCTGGTGTTGCTGGCCACCTGGTGGGGACTTAGCCGCAGCTACAGACGCCAGCGAGCCGCTCGAATCCCCTTCGCCACGTCTCGCGTCTTCCCATTTCAACAGTGGCTCCGGGAAGTCGAGTCGAATCTCTCGAAACGCGGCTTCGAACGCCTCCCCCACGAAACCCTGTTGCATTTCCGCGACCGCATCCTGGCCTCCCCTCACGGTGCCCAACTGCATTTGGCCGCCGAGTGGTATGCCGCCTATTCCGCCATCCGCTACAACGAATCGGACCAGACCGCCGAACGCCTGGCCGAGTTGGAACAATCATGGCACCGACTCAAATCGCGTGCGGCTCCCTCTGTTTAGCTGCGACGCACAGTCTTCGAAGCGGAGCGCTCCCCCGGCTCATGCTCGCCCCGGGCGTGTCGACAAACTCCGCCGCCGAGTTTCCTCGCACTTCTCAATTCGCCGCAACACCCATCTCTTGCAAGAGTTCAGATTGCATCCCCAATCCAACCTCCGTCCAAAACTCAGACTTCCCCACTATTGCACATTCCCACAGACCGATATAATCTCGGTATGTGGGGCCACGCCCCGAACTTCGAACTCTTCGACTCGTCCTTTCCAGACGCAGGAGAAACAGGAATCATGGTCAACGTCACTCAAAGCGCAGCCAAAGAAATCAAGCGGGTCATGGACGAGCAGAAAATGCCCGAGGGCATGGTGCTGCGAATCGGCGTCTCCGGCGGTGGTTGCAGCGGCTTCCAGTACAAGCTCGGCTTCGATGACAAGCCCGATGTCGCCAAGGATTTCGTCGTCGAACAACACGGCGTCCAAGTCGCCGTCGACAAGAAGAGCGACCTGTACCTCGATGGCACCACGGTCGACTTCCACAACGGCATCGACAAGCGCGGCTTCACCTTCGAGAACCCCAACGTCACCAAGTCCTGCGGCTGCGGCAGCAGCTTCGGAATGTAGTTCGGCTCTTGCGAACCAGAATCAAAAACAGCCCGGGAATCACCCGGGCTGTTTGCATTGAATCGCGCTCCGCCAGCGCCAGTTTAGCCGCGACGCGAAGTCCCCGAAGCGGAGCGTCCCCGAGTGTCGTTCGCTGGCCAAAACGAGTGACATGGAGCGGGCTTCGTCCACCACCGTAGGACGGGCACATTTGCCCGTCCCGAGCGACGTTCGCGCGTCGCGAGCGAGTGACATGGGCCGGGGGCGATTGGCTGCCCATGTGGACTCGTTCGGGCGGGTCAGACACAGCGGGGACGGGCAAATGTGCCCGTCCTACGA
>JAYTWO010000043.1:0-3439 GCA_043743415.1 Planctomycetota bacterium | reverse complement strand
AGTCGCCCCCGGCCCATGTCACTCGCTCGCGACGCGCGAACGTCGCTCGGGACGGGCAAATGTGCCCGTCCTACGGTGGTGGGCCAAGCCCACTCCGTGAGTCCCTGCTCTACCAGAGCGAGGACAGACGAGAATTGATGTCCGTACCGCTTCGGAGAGCCTGTGGCTCTCGCAGAAGGCAATGGCAGAGTTGTTTCTGACGACGAAACAAAATGTTAGCCAGCACCTGCAGAACGCATTCGAAGAGGCAGAACTTCAGCCTTATGCAATTGTTCAAACTGACGGCACCCGCCGAGTCTCCGGCGAGTTCGAACAATACAACCTCAATGCCATCCTCTCGGTCGGCTACCGCGCCCGATCACAACATGGAACGCCGTTCTGTATCTGGGCAACGGAACGGGCCGTGGGATAGGCTTCAGCCTGTCAGAGTCGTGATCAATAGTCGACAGGGTGGAAGCCTATCTCACTTGCTCTACTTCCCAATCGTTCCGCCCGCGTTCATCGCCATGTTCCCGCCGTCCATCGGGATCAACGCCCCGGTGATCCACGACGACGCATCGGAGGCCAGCAAGACCACCAGTCCCTGGATATCGGTCGGCTGGCCGAGTCGACCACGCGGGATGCCGCTCAGCCAGCGCTGCTCGATGGCGGGGTCAGCTGCGATCCGTTTTTCGAGGCTGGGGTTCATGACCTGGGCGGGGAGGATGGCGTTGACGCGGACACCTCGGCTAGCCCATTCGGTACTCAGCTCGCGGGTCATCTGGACGACGGCTCCCATGGCCATGCTGTAGGCGATGTGCCCGCGCCCCAGCGCGGTCATGCTGGCCAGTGAGCCGATGTTGACGATGCTGCCGCGCCCGGCCTGGAGCATGCGGCGACCGGCCTCCTGACACATCTTAAACCGCCCGAAGACGAGGTTCTGGAACACCATCTGGACCTGTTCGAGGGTGATCTCCTCCGGAGAGGCGAGGAACCCTTCCCCCGCGATGTTGGCCAGGAAGTCGACCTGCCCCTCGAACTCGCGATCGAGGATGCCGTACAGTGCCCGGATGTGTCCGAGGTCGGAGACGCTGCCGTTGAACGGCACTGCCCGTCGTCCGAGGGCCTCGATATCGCGGGCAGTCTGCTGCAAGCCATGCTCGTTGAGGTCGGCGATCAACAAATCCGCCCCGTGCTCGGCCAGTGCCAGCGCCGAGGCGCGACCCATCCCGCTGGCGGCTCCGGAGATAATGGCCACACGGCCCGTCAGGTCAAACAATCGATCCGGCATGTTCGTCAGTCCTGAATGAAAGAGTCTGGAATCAGAGAGTCGGCGAGCGGGGTGGCGTCAGCCCCCCGAGTCTTCCCGTGGGGCCACCTCGATCCTTGCCCTCGCTGCCGCAGTCAATTCCACTTGGCTGGACATTCGGAACAGGAGTGCGGGAGAGGTGGAATTCGGGTTCGACGATTTCTCGCCACTCACTCGGGGGGCTGACGCCACCCCGCTCGCCGGGCCTACCCTCACCCCAGCCACGCGCGGAACGCGGGCCACTGCTTCGTCATGAACACCAGCCCCGCCATGCCCAAGTAGAACACCCCGCAGGCGATCACTCCGACCCGATGATACCAGCGCGGCTGGAGTTCGCGCGGAAGCAGCGTGCAGTTGATCCACAGCAGGTGAAACGAAGTCGCCCCCAAGGCCAGGTTGTTCAGGTTCGCGATCACCAGTGTCATCAGCTTGGGCGTCCCATAGGTGCTGAAGACATAGGTGAAGGCGAGGGTCCAGACCACAAAGAAGGCGAGGATGAAGTAGTACACATGCTTCACCGCGTTGCCATCGGGGTTGCTCCGCATGCGACGACTGCCCGACCACAGGATGTCGGTCCAGCGGCGGCTGAAGTCATCCACGATCGACATCTGGCTCGGCAGCATCACCAGCATCCCGACCAGGACTGTGACGATCCACAGCACGTTCGCCAGCGCCGCCCCGAACCTCGGATCGTGGCGGATTCCATCGGCGGAGATCAGCGACTGCGCCCAATCGAGCTTCGAGCCTCGCAACAGCGAATGCTGCGAGAACTCCAGCGACAGCAACGCGGGCAAGGCCATCCCCATGAAGCAGCCCGGCCCCCAGACGAAGACTTGGTCGATGAGAATATACTTCCACCACGCCTTCCACTTGCGGAGGTTGTCGGCATTGATGAGGAACGCCTTGCCCAGGTGGCTGAGCGTGACCTGCTTGCCGCCGACCGCACTGGGGATCGCCCCGACCACGCTGCCCATGCCCCAACCCTTGTCGCGGACGAAGTTGCTATAGGTCGAGTTCGATAGCCCGCCGCCTCCCGCATACCCCGCGAAGGCCCCCAGCGTGGCGATGTTTCCCATCGCGATCAGCGGCCAGCCGTCCCCGCTCCACAGGCTTTGAAAGACGTTGACCGTCGCGTCCTTGCCTTCCATGGATGTCGGCACGGTGCCAAACTTGAGGAACCCGCTGAACACATTCAGCCAGTTCTCCGCACTCACGAAGCACAACCCGATCACAAAGCAGAACCCGAGGACGACGACCACCTTGGCCGTCATGACCGCCTGCAGCATGTTGTAGACCTTGCCCCCGACCAGCACCGGCAAGGCCACCAGAAAGATGAACAGGTACGCCAGCCCCGTCACCAGCCATTTGTCCTCCACCCCCGGCGGTCGTTCAAGGTACAACGACGCGGCCATCGCCGCCCCATGCGTCGACAGCCCGGGAATCAACGCACTGATATTCAGGAGCAACAAGAACCCCATCCAGAACCTCGGCCCCGGCTTGGTCCGCATGAACCCGGTGAAGATCGGTTCGCCGCAATACAGCGCATACCGACCGCATTCGAGGTTGTAGAACACCTGGCAAATGATCGCGATCGTCGCGATCCACATCAGCCCGCCGCCATATTTGGCCGTGATGTCTGGCCCTAATAGCCACTCCCCCCCGCCAATCTGAATCCCCATCATCACGATGCCGGGACCAATGAACCGCGTCCAGTGTTCCCACTTCAGCGGCTTCGGCTCCGGCAGTTCCGCGATCTCCCACGCGGGAAGGCAGTTGGCGGGTGGAGATTTTTCCATGGAGCAAACCTGGAGAAGAAGCGGCCCCACCCTCGATCGAGTGTCGGAGACGAAAGACCTAGTACACCGTCAATGCAGGATTTTGGGGTCCACCTGCCATCGGGAGGGCGAGGCTCCTGCCCCCAATCCTAGCGTGGACAAGGCTCTAGTGCCCCGTCAAGGCTAGATTTTGGGGTTGAATGGTTGAGTTAAAATCGACGAACCTTCCGCTTCCAAGGAGGTTCCCATGACGAAGAAGTACATTGTGCGGTTGACCGATGCGGAGCGTCGGGCGTGTGAGGCTGTGGTGAGTGAGTTGAAGGGGGCTTCGCAGAAGGCGCGGCGGGCGCGGATTCTGTTGAAGGCGGATGCGGAC
>JAYTWO010000042.1:0-6608 GCA_043743415.1 Planctomycetota bacterium | reverse complement strand
CGTGAGATGCTTGATCTGGTGACGGTCGACGGGATGGCCCGCGGGATCGTCTGTCGCAACCTGACCACCGGCAAGATCGAGTCGCACGCCGCTCATGCGGTGCTGCTTTGCACCGGTGGGTACGGCAACGTCTTCTATCTCTCGACGAACGCCAAGGGGTGCAACGTCACCGCTGCCTGGCGAGCCCACAAGCGCGGGGCCTTGTTCGGCAACCCGTGCTACACGCAGATTCACCCGACCTGCATCCCGGTCACGGGCGATCACCAGTCGAAGCTCACACTGATGAGCGAGAGCCTCCGCAACGATGGCCGCGTCTGGGTGCCGAAGCAGGCGAGCGATGCCCGCGCCCCCGGCCAGATTCCCGAAGCCGACCGCGACTACTATCTGGAACGCCGCTACCCGGCCTATGGCAACATGGTCCCCCGCGATGTGGCCAGCCGCGCGGCGAAGGAACGCTGCGACGCCGGGTTCGGGGTCGGCAGCAGCAAGCTGTCGGTCTACCTCGACTTCAGCCAAGCGATTCAGCAGCAGGGCGAAGCCGCGATTCGCGGCAAGTACGGCAACCTGTTCCACATGTATCAGAAGATCACCGACGAGAACCCGTACCAGTCGCCCATGCGAATCTACCCCGCGGTCCACTACACGATGGGCGGGCTGTGGGTCGACTACCACTTGGAGAGTACGATCCCCGGCATGTTCGTGCTGGGTGAGGCGAACTTCTCGGACCACGGGGCCAACCGGCTGGGGGCGAGTGCCTTGATGCAGGGGCTGGCCGACGGGTACTTCATTGCGCCTTATACCGTGGGGCACCACCTCGCGAATCGCAAACTGCCCGAGGTCACGGATGCTCACCCCCGGTTCCGCGAGGTCGCCGAAGAGGCCCGCATGCGGCTGCAAAAGCTGTTGAGCATCGACGGCAAGCGGTCGGTCGACAGCTACCACCGCGAACTCGGCCAGATCATGTGGAACTACTGCGGCATGTCGCGGAATGCAGCGGGCCTCAACACGGCGATCAGCAAGATTACCACGCTCCGTGAAGACTTCTGGCGGAACGTCAACGTGCCGGGCATTGGCGAGAACCTGAACCAGAGCCTGGAACTGGGCGGTCGCGTGGCCGACTTCCTGGAGTTTGGTGAGCTCATGTGCCGCGATGCCCTCTCCCGCGAGGAATCAGCGGGCGGACACTTCCGCGAGGAACACCAGAGCCCCGACAACGAAGCCCAGCGCGACGACGAGAAGTTCGCTCACGTCGCCGCGTGGGAATACCTTGGCGAGGGGACGCAGGAGAAGCGGCACGTCGAGCCGCTCGACTTCGTGTTCTGCCCGCTGCAGGTCCGGAACTACAAGTAGCAGAAGTCGTCAGACTTCTGCCGTCCAGAGCATCCAGTCGCAGACACGCCAGAATTCTCACGAATTCTGCTACGGGAACATCATGAGTCACTCCACCACCGGCAAGTCCCTGAACCTCAAGCTACGCGTCTGGCGGCAGAAGGACAGCGTCTCGCGCGGCGAGTTCCGCGACTACGCGCTGGCGGGCATCTCGACCGAGATGTCGTTCCTGGAAATGCTCGACATTCTCAACGAGCAACTGCTGCACCAGGGGGAAGAGCCGGTCAACTTCGACCACGACTGCCGCGAGGGGATCTGCGGCACTTGCTCGCTCATGATTAACGGTCAGGCTCATGGCCCGGACAACGGCACGACGACTTGCCAACTGCACATGCGGCGGTTCTCCGATGGCCAGACGATCGTCATCGAGCCGTGGCGGGCCAAGGCGTTCCCGGTGATCCGCGACCTCGTCGTCGACCGCTCGGCCTTTGACCGCATCATCCAAGCGGGCGGTTACGTCTCCGTCCGCACCGGCCAGGCCCCCGAAGCCAACAGCGTCCCGATCTCCAAGAACGACCAGGAAAGCGCCCTCGACGCCGCCGTGTGCATCGGCTGTGGGGCGTGTGTGGCCGCCTGCAAAAACGCCAGCGCGATGCTGTTTGTGGCCGCCAAGGTGTCGCACCTCGCCCAACTGCCGCAAGGCGATCCGGAGCGAGCCGCCCGCGTCCTGGGCATGGTGGGCCAGATGGACCAGGAAGAATTCGGCAACTGCACCAACACCAGCGAGTGCGAAGCGGCGTGTCCAGCGGGCGTGTCGGTCACGCACATCGCCCGGCTCAACCGCGAATACGCGAAGGCCCTCTATTGCTCGCCACTGGACCTCGAAGGAAAGCTGCTGACCTCCAGCGGCACCGGCGGTGACTGAGTTACCGCATTACCGCGAATGGCGACACTCACAACAGATGATTGCCGGACGACTCCTCGCCTTCCGAGTGGGGCCACCTGGTCCAAGTCTTCACTGACAATCGAGACGCACGCCCCCGTGATCGCTGGGTGCATTCGCCAAATGGTGGTGCCCCCAAAATGACGATTGCCTCGGCCCGAAGCCAGCCACGGACGCACACGGAAGTGCACGGAAAAAGAGGGGCATGGGGATCAATCGAGTGTTGTTCGACCTGCTAATCACCCGGTGTCGATATCGAAAAGCTGTCCTTCGATGGCGTCCGTGTTTTTCCGTGTCGATCCGTGGCCTCTGAGTTTTGCCTCTCCAGTCCTGGTAGGTCAGGCTGTGCCTACTCTTCGCCAGCAAAAGGATAGTCGCAGGTCCAAAGAACGATCAGGCACAGCCTGACCTACCTCACTGGCAATTCAAGGTCGACGACGCTCGCACCAAGCTCAAGAGGCTCTACCCCAAAATCAAGACTCGAAGGGGCAGTAGGCTGCTCTTGATGCCTGCGATGTGCCATACCGGACGACGACACTCGGGCCGCCCCTGGAGGAAGTGTCAAATTCAATTCGCTCTTCCCTCTCTTAAGATTTCACCGGTGGTCGGTTGCAGAGTGGTTCGAATTCTGGCACAGTAGCTAGGGTGGAGAATGAGCTGGTGACCAGTGACTCACCCGATGGGTTGAGCGAGCGATTATGCACCGGGTCCAGCATCTGAAAGATTGGGCAACCCGCCGACGGCTGACAGCTTGCTTGCTGTTAGTCCTGTCGCTGTTGATGGTGTTGCCAGTCTCGATGCAGTGTGCGGTCCCAGATACTGACACGGGTGTCGCGGGGAAAGATCTGTCCGCCCCGTTTCCATGCCAGGCCCGTGCGTGTGGTTGTCGGTCGGCGAAACAGTGTTGGAAGAAGTGCTGCTGCTTCACGGACACTCAGAAGGTCGCTTGGGCGAAGGCCCATCGCGTGACGCTGCCAGCGTTTGTGGTGGCGGCTGCGAATCGCGAGTCTTCGGTAGCGAAGGGGACTTGTGAGTCGGCGGAGTCTTGTTGCGAGGCGGGTGTCCGCCGGGAGGGCGAGGCTCCGCGTCCTCGCGTTCGGCTGGTCGTAGGAGTCGAGGCCCTGCAATGTTCGGGGGTCGAGCAGACGATTGCCGGAGTGTTGATCAGTCTTGTGCCGCCGGAATTACTCACCGTTTCGATTTTAAATCTTGGTACGGGCGAGGTCATGCCGCTGGCTGACTCGTCACTCGCTCCCAGTGAGTTGGAGCCGCCGACTCCGCCGCCACGGATCGTGATCGCCTAGCTGAGAGTTGTCTCGTAGCGACCTTCGCCAGAAGGTGGGCGAATTGGCAACGACATTGCCAGTGCCTCAGACTACCGAGACTTCGGAAGTCTCCGACCGCGTTCGACGCGGGTTCTCAGTCGCCCACGTTCTGGCGAACGTCGCTACACGCATTCTGGGACAGCACGCTCACGGCTTGTGAATGGCTCGTTCTCCACAAGACGGTCGGTTGAACGGGTTGTGAGCGTGCCATCCTGCTTCGCGCACTCCGTCGAGTCCCCGTCATCTCCATCCGTTCAAGTGATCTCCGGGAGCCTGCACCGTTCGTGCCCGCACCCATTTCCACAGGAATTGTTCATGCCCACACATCCATCGTTCCCGCGTCGAGGACGCGGCTTCACGCTCATCGAACTCCTCGTCGTCATTGCCATCATCGCGGTACTGATGGCTTTGCTGTTGCCCGCTGTGCAGCAAGCCCGCGAGGCGGCGCGGCGGGTGCAATGCAAGAACAACCTCAAGCAGATCGGTCTGGCGATTCACAACTACGAATCGAGCCTGCGACTGTTCCCACCCGGTCGACTGGGGTTTCCGATGGTCTTCTCGGCCCAGGCTCAGTTGCTGCCGTACATGGATGGAGCGAGCCTGTACAACCTGCTGGACTTCAGCAAGGCCCCGAACTTTGGGACGCCGTCCGTTCCAATGACGCAGAACGAGATCGCCGCCCGCACGACGATTGCTGGCTACCTCTGCCCCAGTGATCTCGGGCAGATCAACGGCAACGATTTTGGACCGACCAACTACGTGGCCTGTGCAGGGAGCGGCACCGGCACCGCCAACAGCATCAACACCGGGAACGGGGTCATGTATTCTCGCTCCGGCATTCGATTTCGCGATGTCATCGATGGTTTGACAAACACGGTCTGTTTCTCGGAACAGACGTTGGGGATTGGGGGGAATCCCTCCAGCAGCGGTGCGAGTCCACTCAACGCCGAGGGCGAGGTGCTGGAACTCGTCGGAGCCACCGCGACGACCGATGCCGCCTGTGTTCCCGGAGGGGGAACCTGGAACGGGTTTCGCGGAGCCAAATGGCTTAACGGCCACTATGGCGACACGATCTACAACCATTACTACAGCCCCAACTCCCGGCAGTTCGACTGCGGCAACAAGAGCCACAACTTCGGCCTCACCGCCGCCCGCAGCCGCCACGAAGGGGGCGTCCATGTGTTGCTGTGCGATGGCTCGGTGCGGTTCATCAGCGAGAGCCTCGACCTCTCGATCTGGCGGGGACTGGGCTCTCGCGCGGGCGGTGAAATCCTCGGCGAGTTTTAGTGGTGGTCGCTACGTTCGCCAGAACGTGGGAAGGCCGGAACTCGCGATCGAACGCCAGGAGAGGCCCGACCCGGAAGGACAACGCTAACACCAATTCGCCCACCTTCGCTACGTTCTGCAGAACGTGGGGAGTCGCCTATCCGTGATCGCAGAAGCCCACCACTCAGCCGAGCGGCCCGTGGGATAGGCTTCCAGCCTGTCATCTTTTACGATCTTTGATCGGCGGTAAGGCTTACCGACAAGGGCCACCGTGCCACCTCCCTCACCGGCTTTCCGAACAGCCCGCCCCAGGACCAATCGTGCCACTGAAATCACGTCGCCCTCCTCAATCCCCTTCCCGAGTCAGTCGGTGGCTTCAGATCCGGATCATCCGTCGGGCGGGGCTGATGTGTCTCACGTTGATCGCGTGGGCCAGTCCTGGCCTCCACGCCGAGGACATCGTCCGCGTCGGCCTCGGTAGCTACACCACCCTCGCCCCCGCCGGCACGAATCAACCGCCCGCCACGCTCTACAAAACAGCGGCGGTGCAGGGGCCGATGCCGACGAATGACTGGTGGAGTTCACTGGCGTGGGAGCCGTTGTCGAGCGCGATGTTCCCGCATCCTTTGGGGGTCAAGGCCGTCGCGGGCGGGCTGCAGGTCAGCTACCCCGGTGCGAACATGGCCGCAAACCAGGCCGCCATCATGGGCGGCGGAGCGACCGATCTGGTCATCGGACACTCGGCTGTCCCCCAGTTCACCGAGGCCCGCGTCGATGGCTTCAGCGACTGGTTCGTCTCAGCCCTCTTTGAGTCAGATGGCCAGCAGCTGCGCACCAGCTTCGGGCACGGCTCGCCGTTCGTGTATGTGACCTTCAAGGGCGGCGACCCGACGCTCACGTTTGGCGAGCAGCCGCGCGTCTGGAGCGGGAAGCCGAGCGATGCGGTCCTTGGTATTTCGGTCGCGAACCGGCACTACGGTCTGTTCGCTCCGAGTGGGTCGAGTTGGTCCGGGATCGGGGAGAAGACCTGGACGGCTCGCACCAACAGGAAGACCTACTTCGCCGTCGCCCTCCTCCCCGATGCGGAGCCAGCGACGCTGGAGCTGTTCCGCCAGTACGCCTACTCGCATGTGGTCAATACGCGGGTGAGTTGGAGCTATGACGAGGCCCGCGCCACCGTTCGCAGCGAGTTCTCCTTCAACACCAATGCCTACGAAGGCACCGAGCCGGGGACGCTCTTCTCGCTCTACCCGCATCAGTGGATCAATGCCAAGACCAAGCTGCTCGACAAGGCGTACGCCTCCGTGCGCGGACCGATGAAACTCGGCGCGGGAACGTCGTTCGTCACCGAGATGACCTATCCCGGCGTGCTGCCGTCGCTTCCCGTAGTGAAGTCAGCAGAGGGCGAGTTGCGCCAATTGCTCGCTGCCGATGTGAGGCACGAAGGCCGCCTCGTGGGAGACACCTACTGGTTCGGCAAACAACTCGGCAAGTGGGCCACGTTGCTGCCGATCGCGGAACAACTCGGCGAGAAAGCCGTGGTCGAGGATCTGACCACGAGGATCAAGACCTCGCTCGAAAACTTTCTCACGGCGACCGACGCGAAGGGCCAACCCAAACCCGCTGGCGACGGCGTGTTCCTCTACGACCAGAACTGGGGTACGCTCATCGGCTACCCCGCCAGTTATGGCAGCGACGACCAACTGAACGACCACCACTTCCACTACGGCTACTTCATCCGCGCC
>JAYTWO010000041.1:0-6969 GCA_043743415.1 Planctomycetota bacterium | reverse complement strand
CAATCGCCGATCCCCCAAATCCAACCCCGCCATCTCCGCTGCAATCCACTCCGCCATGACACACCTCCTTGCACCGCCGAGAACCATCAGTCCTCCTTGGATATTGCGCAAATCTTGTGCCATGAAATCGGGAACTTGTGTATAAGGATGAGAGCAGAGCTTGGGACCGAGTGCGAAATCTTCGCTGCGCTCGGCCCTCGCTGACGTATCGAGTGACCTGAGTCGGGTTGGCCCCAGTTTGGATTCCAGAGGGCGGTGGCTGCTACACTCACGCTCCGGGTCAGGCCACATCACCGTCGAGAAGCAACACCATGACCATTCGCGTCGGCATCATCGGAGCGGGGGGCATTGCAGCCAAGCTGCATTTGCCGGAGTTGTGTGCGGTTCCGGGGGTCGAGGTCACGGTACTGGCGGGGCGGCGGCAGAGTCGGCTCGACACGCTGTGTCGCAAGTTCCACGTGCCGCGCAGTACGCACTCGTATGAGGAGGTGATCGCTGACCCGAACATTGATGCGGTGGTCGTGGCGCTGCCGCATCCGCTGCATGTGAAGTACGGGCTCATGGCCCTGGATGCGGGGAAGCATGTCCACATGCAGAAGCCGCTGAGTACCTCGCTGGATGAGGCCGAGCAGTTCGTGCAGGCGGCGGCGAAGACCGACCGCACGGTGTTGTGCCTGCCGTACGTGGCCCGTCCGGCCTTGCTCGCCGCCCGCGAGTGCATTGCCCGAGGCGACCTGGGCAAGATCTCGACCGCGCATTGCCGGTTCAGTCACGGCGGTCCCGAGGTGTACTACGCCACGATCCAGCAGATCCTGGAGGAAGAGACCGAAGACGACCTGTGGTTCTTCGATGCCCAGCGGGCCGATGTCGGGGCCTTGTTCGACATGGGAGTGTATGCCATCTCGCACCTCGTCACGCTGATGGGGACCGCCCGCTCCGTGACCGGTCGCTGCACCACGGTCGACAAGCCGACCACGCTTGAAGACACAGCTGCCATGATCCTGGAGTTCGCGGGCGGGACGCTGGGAGTGGCGGAGACGGGCTGGTGCGACGGGGCGCGGACGTATGGGTTCGAGGTTCACGGGACAAAGGGGAAGCTGGTCAATCCGCCGCTGACGCCGCACCTGTTGAAGTATCGGCCCAGTACGCTGGTGGACGAGGACGGGGGACTAATCCAGGAAGCAATCGACTGCTCGCAGTACCCCAACATCAACTCGCATCAGCACTGGATCGACTGCATCCGCGAGCGGAAGCAACCGCCGTTCTCAAACGCCCGCCATGCCCGTCACGTGACCGAGATCATGCTGGCGGGGTTGGAGTCATCGAAGACCGGGCGGACGGTGGCGATTCGATCCGAGATATAGAACCGTAGCTACCTTCGCCAGAAGGTGGGCGAACGCTCTCGGTGTGGCCCCTGCCAAACGACCTCGGCGAGGGGCTGTCTCATTCATACGAACGCGGGTTCCGGCCCCCCCACGTTCTGACGAACGTAGCGACTTCGAAGCGGAGCGTTGTCCGCTTCACCGGCTGGTCAGCCCCGCCTGCCACCCGCAGAAGTACATCGCGCGGGGCGTACTCGCGTCGAGCAACTGTTGCAGCGGGTCGACCGGTTTCGCTTGGGCCTGGGCACTGAGCAGGGTCTCCAAGAGGGTCGGCGGGTGTTGATGGCGGACGACGCGCACGGACGGGAGCTTCAGGTGAATCTGGAGGGCCTCAATGGCGTCCTCTTCGAACCCGATCTTGTCGATCAGCCCCACAGCCAAGGCCTGGTTGGCGGTAAAGATCCGTCCGGTGGCCAGCGGGGCAATCTGGGCGAGCGTCAGGTTCCCGCGTCCCTCGTCGATGACGCCTTTGAAGCGGTCGAACGAGTCGTCCATGATCTCATGCCACAGGTCTTCTTCGGCGGGGGTCATCTCGCGAAACGGGCTGAGCGAGTCCTTGAACTCTCCGGTCACCAGCGGCTCCGACTTGACGCCGTAATCGTTCGCCAGCTTCGAGATATCGTACCGTGGGATGATGACCCCGATCGATCCGGTCCAGGTGGTCGGCTCGGCGAAAATCTTTCCGTCCGGACCCGCCCCCATCGCCACATAGTAACCCCCGCTGGCCGCGATCCGCCCCATCGAGACGAAGATCGGCTTCTTCTGCCGGAGCTTGAGCAGCCGCGCATAGATCTGATGGCTGTCAGCCACGAACCCGCCGGGGCTGTCGACCGCCAGGAGCACGCCCTTGACGTGGTCGTCCGCGATCAGAGTATCGATGGTCTTCAGGGTCCGAGCCGTATAGGGCGGCATGATCGTGCCGGAGATGTGCAGGATCGCAATCTTGTCCGCACTGGACGCGTCACCCGACACGAATACCTCGGTCCCACTGACACTTCCACCGACCATCACTGCTGAGGTGGCGAGCAGAATGAGGTTCAACAGCGCTGAGAGCACGAACAACACGAACAGGCCCCGAGTCCACCAGCGCCCCTTCATCACCAACTCCACGCGCATGACAGGAGTGGGCTTGCCCCCGGGAAAGTATGGATCTGCTGCGGTCATGGGACTTTGTCACATTGCGGGGGATGCGAAGACTCTACCTAGGGTGCCGATTGTATCAATCCATCGCAAGGAAGCGGTCGTAATCGCTGGAGCGAGTCTCACCGCCATCAAAACCGGAACAACCAACCGTCGATAGAACCGGTGAGACGCTCGCGCGGATTATCGCGAGAGCGGTCACGGAAACAAAGCCCTGAGCCGAGAGCAGTCCTTTCTGGTTCGGACAGGCGAGGAGTCGGATACCCATGATCCCGGCGTTCAACACACATTCACGCACCCTGTTCTCTGCCAGTGCAGCTGTGGTCCTTGGGCTACAGGTCGCCGCCTGGCCGACGATTCTTCCGGCCCAGAACGGCGAGCCCGCCCCCTTGATCGTTCAGGCCGAGGCCCGACCGATCACCCCGGCAGCTCCCAATGGGCAGCAGAATTTCAACAACCCGCAGCGCCCGACTCAACCGGCCCAGCAGCAGCGCTCGGGTGCCCCACAATTCCCCAAGTCCGAGGTTCGAATCGAGCTGGAGAAGCTCTACGAACAGAACGGGCGGGCGGTCCCCGAGATGGTCGACCCCAAGTTCTCTGTGCCTGCCGCTGGACAGCCGGGGGCGACGACCCCACCGGGCCAACCCGCCGCGATGCAGACGCAGTCCCCTTCTCAGGCCTTTCAGGCGACCCCGGTCTCGGCTCCTAAGAAGAAGGGACTCTTCAGCAAGCTCTTTGGCGGCAAGGACGATGGCCCGACCCAGCCGCCTGCGGAACCGCCCTACGCCCCCGCTGCTGCTCTGCCGATGACGCCGCCCGGCATGTTAAGTACACCACCGGCGACACAAGGCACCAGCCTGCCCCACTACGGTCAACTCTTGACTCAGCCCGGACAGTCTTCAGGGGGAGCCACACCTCAGCCACCACAGCAGTTCGTCCAACAGCCACCGGCCCAGCCGCCCGTGCTGCAAGCCCTGCCGGCTCAAATTCCGTTGACTCCCGCTCCCGTTCTGAGTCCACTGCCAGCCGCAGCGGCTCCGGCCAACGATGGGTTTGAAGCTCCTCTGTTTGTCGAGACTCCGGTCGAGACACCCGCTGCGACGGGAGGCAACAGACTCCCTGCGATCGACTTCAATGCTCCGCTGGTCGAACCCGACTCGGTCGATCTCGGACCACCCACGGCGTTGCCCGTGGCCAAACCGGCTGAGCCCGCTGACCCGTTCAGTGATGACGCATTGTTCCCAGAAGTAGCAGTACCGGCCACGGCAGCACCCGCTGTGTTGCCGAACAACTCGCTCGCTGTGGAACCCGATTCTGCACAACAGAATTCCCCCGATGTCGAGGAAGCCCCGGTCGAGGAGAATCCATACAGCGGGCTGACGCTGGATGCGGACCCGTTCTCGAATCCGTCCGCATTGAACGCGAACACGGTGGCTCCTCGCGAGATGCCGGTCGATGAACCGCTGGTGTCGGAAGAGACCACGGAAACCAACCCGCCCGCCCTGATGACTCCTCCCGAGGACGAGATCGATGCTCCGCCGCGATTCGCAGAACTCCCGGGCCAGGAGTTCGCCGTCCCGAATCCCGAAGAGGGTGCCGAAGAGCCACCGCTCGTCGTCGAAGAGACCGAAGGCAACCCGCCCACCCGACTGGTGCCCACTCCCCGCCCCACCACCGAGCGGACCCGCGCCAAGCAGGAGATGATCGCCGCCCGCAAAGGCTTGAAGGGACTCAAGGGGTTCTGCCCGGTCGTGTTGCGAGAGGATCGCGATCTGGTGGATGCCCATAGCCAATTCCGCGTGATCTACAACAGCAAGACCTACTACCTCAGT
Source organism: Planctomycetota bacterium (assembly GCA_043743415.1). Classification (GTDB taxonomy): domain Bacteria; phylum Planctomycetota; class Planctomycetia; order Planctomycetales; family Planctomycetaceae; genus TH-plancto1. Next base: position 2,615 of record JAYTWO010000041.1, on the reverse strand, counting down.
TCCAGTCAAGCCGTGATCGCTTTTCACGCGGACCCGGCCAAGTACGCTCCCGCCGCTCGCGGTAGCGACGTGATCCAGCAGGCGATCTCCGGCGAAGAACTCGAAGGCTCCCTGGACTTCGCGGTTTGGTACAAGGGGCGACTGTATCTGTTCTCGTCGGCGGAGACGATGGACACGTTCGTCTCGGCTCCGAGCAGCCACGCGACGCTCGAGTGAAAGTGGTTACGAAATCGGGGTCAGCCAAGACCGCGATCCGCTGGCCTCATGGAGGTCGGCGGATTGCGTCGTTGAGGCACCTCGCGCCATGACGGTCCCCAATCCTCGCGTTGACAAGCCACAGGGAGGCGTGCCGATTCCTGGCATCACACCTGAGAAGCCCTGCCCCTCGCTGAGGCGTCGGGGTGCGGGGGACTGACCATGACCAACGTCAAGCAACAAAAAGCGGGCGAAGGGATTCGAACCCTCGACATACAGCTTGGGAAGCTACCGGGACACCGTTCAATCTGAGAGCGGGGACTCACAAAACGAGATTGAGAATTCTGGTTGCAGTACCTGTTGCAGTAGCGGAACGGAAAAGGGTGTTTTGAAGCCCTCTGAGGCAGGGACCGGGGCGACCAGTTCCGATGCGTTTGCCGCGGCGTTGACGATGATTGCCGGGCTGCCTCTTTCGGACGCGGACAAGACCGAAGCGGTGAAGCGGCTGTTGAACGCCACCACACACACGAAGGGAACGCGATGACGACAAACGACACGTCAGCAAACGGGCTTCACACTCCGGGCGGCAAGTTCGCTCCGGGCAATCCCGGCGGGCTGGGGAATCCTCACGGGGGGAAGGGGGCGTCGTCCACTTCGACCGGTGAAGGCCCCCCCTATAGGTACTCTTCAGCATAAGTCATGCCAAACCGCACTCTTTGGAGCTGGGGGGTTGCACTTCGTTTAGTGGGCGGTCTGAACCCGCCAGCATGGCGGAGAACCTGCCCCACTGGCTGCGGGCGGGCGAATGTTCGATGGCTCACGTCACGGGGCGGTGAGGCGTTACAATCTGTCAACGCGGGATAGGCTGATCCCTGACAAGCGAGAACCTGAACTCGTTTCCCGCGTTGCTTTTCATTCAGGGTCATCGGCATTCAGGACCGATTCACATGGCACAGCCGACACAAACCCCATGTCCACACTGCGGTAGTCCGGTCTATGTTCTGGCGACGACCTGCGTTCATTGCCGGGGGCCATTGCGATTCAATCCGCCACTCGAAAATGGCAGTGTCGAAGCCTACCGGCGCCTGACTGGCTGGCAGCAACCGGAGTTGCCACCCATCGCGGCTAGAGCAACGGTTGCGGATGAGACCCCGGTGGCGGATGGCTCGGGGAATCTTTCTACGCCGATTGAGAACGGAGAGACGGACGACTCACCGACTGAGGCCGAATTCGTGTTCCGTCCCGATGGCGACGGATATTTCCTCAAGGGCTTTGGGGAGGAAGGCCACGTCTCCAAGTCGAAAGGAATGGATGATCTCTTTCGGCTGGTGCAAACTCCCGGCATTGCGGTGCTGATGCTGGAACTCGACGCCGGGCCGGGGGTCAAGCGAGCGGAAGGGGATGGCAGTAGTCGACAGCCAGTCGCCGATGCGAAGACTTTTCAGCAAGTGACAGCCAAGCGGGACGAACTCAAGGCGGACATTGAGAGCGCCGAGAGCGAAATGGAGCGAGAAGAGTTGCAGGCCGAATTGGACAAATTGGAAGCGAGTGCGAGGGCAATGAAGGGACTCGGTGGCACGTCCAGAGACATCAACAATCCGACCGACAAACTCCGACCGAAAATCGCAGGACGAATCGAAACAGCTAGGCGCAATATCGCTAAAGCAATGCCGGAGATGGGAAAACACTTCGACCTAACTATTTCGAGCGAAACTGGCTGTTACCTATATTCGGCTGGGGTTCCGAATCTTCAATGGGATGTCTCCAAAAAGATGTAAGGCCGAATCTTACGGAGTAAGAACAGAACTTACGCCATATCCAGTAGATGTCGAGCGACGCCTGTTGTCGCCGCTGAACGTCTCACGTTCTACTGGAAGGCAAGCGATGAATAATGTTTCCGTGAGTCCCTCATCGGACTCCCCCGCAACGCTGCTGGACGTATCGCAAGTGGCGACGATCCTCAGTGTCTCCGAGAGAACCATCTACCGCATGGCGGATTCCGGGGCGATGCCGCGCCCTCGACATCTGAACTCGCTGGTTCGATGGAGTCGACAGGAAGTCGAAGCCTGGGTGAAGGCTGGCTGCCCGTCGTGTCGCCATGGGAAGGGCGGTGTGCGATGAACGCCAACGAAGGACGTGAACTCGGCGAGAAGCGAGCGGAACGGGGCATGCGGCAGGGGGCGTTCAAGCATGAACCGCAGATTCGCCGGGACATGCTGAAGTTCCTCGAATCCTTGCTGGCGAGTTCGACCGGGTGCGCGACGCTCGATGCGGCCACGGACGAACTGCGGGGCAAGCATCCGGACGGCGGGAAGTGGCGAGCGAGCATCCCGAAGCGATTGCTGGCCGCCGGGCTGATCGTCGCGGAACGTGTGGTCAAGTCGGCTCGACCGTCTCGGCATGCGGGCTACTTGACCGAA